>NZ_JBBWVD010000048.1:0-30679 GCF_041903745.1 Thiocapsa sp. C2-2m
GAACTTAGTCTCGGACTGGGAGCGAGGGGTCAAGCGTCCCGGCGGGCCAGCGCTTCGGCTTCTCACCGTCATCGAGAAGAAGGGGATTCAGGCAATCGCGTGAACGCTCGGTTCCGAGTCGCCAGGAAGCTCGCAGCGGTGATTCCTCGCTGTTCAGTTCGAAGAAACGAACGACAACCAGGGGCCGGATTATCGCGGTTAGGACCACAGCAGGAGGTTCTGGTATCAGGATCGGCCGCGGACGACCGACGTCCGCTGGATAGGTCATTGCGGCCGCTCATCGGTGCCGGCTGAGCGTCCGGAGTTGGCCGAATCCTGCCGGTGGAGCGGGCAACGGTTGAGGTTTCTTCATGGCCGAATACGTGCCCGAGGGAAGCCTGAAGGCGAACGACAATCGTGGAACCGCTCGGTGGATTGGTGAAGGTGGCCTAGTCGGTCTCGTTCGTCATTTCGGCTACAGCGGCACGCGGCGCGGAGCGCCACGGGGCATGCGTGACACCGCGGAGCGGATGTCACGAGCCTCTGATGGTTAAGGTTTCGGTGGCTCGTCTGATGAGCGAGCCGTGCGGCAGCTTCGATCTCCCCGGAGCCAATCAGGGGTCGGAGGGCACGCCGATCATAGCGCCGCAATCTTCTCCCGCTGCGCCTGCAGGTTGCCGATCGCCGTCGATTGCTCGGCGAGTCGGGCACGCTCCTTGTCGACGACGGCTGCCGGGGCCTTGTCGACGAAGCTGGGGTTGGCGAGCTTCTGGCCGATGCGGGCGATCTCGTCGGTCAGGCGGCCGATCTCTTTGTCGAGACGTTTGAGCTCGGCGTCCTTGTCGATCAGCCCGGCCATCGGGATGAGGAGCTTCATGCTGCCGACGAGTGCGATCGCCGACTCGGGTGCGCTCGACTCGTCCTCGAGCAGGGTGACCGACTCGATGCGCGCAAGGAAATCCAGGTAGGGTCGGGCGACGGCGAGCCAGGTCTTGTCCTGCGCGGAGGCGTTCGCGACCAGCACGGGCAGCGGCTTGCCGGGGGCGATGTTCATCTCGCCCTTGATGCGACGCACGCCGAGGATGACCTGCTGGACCCACTCGATCTCGGCGACGGCCTCGGGGTCGTCGGCGCCTGAGTCGGCGACGGGGTAGGGCGCGAGCATGATGGTCTCCCCTTCTGCGCCGGCCAGGGGCGCGACCTTCTGCCAGATCTCCTCCGTGATGAAGGGCATGATCGGATGGGCGAGCCGCAGCAGGGTCTCCAGCGTCTCGACCAGGGTGCGGCGGGTGCCGCGCTTGGCGGCATCGCTGGCGCTCGTGCCGGTGAGCACCGGCTTGGACAGCTCCAGATACCAGTCGCAGAAGGCGTTCCAGGTGAAGTCGTAGATCGCCTGGGCGGCGAGGTCGAAGCGGTAGCCCTCGATGGCCTCAGTGACCATGGCCGCGGTGGCGTTGAGACGGGCGCGGATCCAACGGTCGGCGGCGGACAGCTCCAATTCGCCGCCGGTTTGGCCGCAGTCTTGATCCTCCGTGTTCATCAGCACGTAACGCGAGGCGTTCCACAGCTTGTTGCAGAAGTTGCGGTAGCCCTCGATCCGGCCCAGGTCGAACTTGACATCGCGCCCGGTGGTGGCGAGCGCGGCGAAGGTGAAGCGCAGCGCGTCGGTGCCGAAGCCGGGGATGCCGTCGGGATAGTCCTTGCGGGTCTGCTTGGCGATCTTCTCGGCCAGATGCGGCTGCATCATGCCCTTGGTGCGCTTCTCGACCAGGGCTTCGAGTCCGATTCCGTCGATCAGATCGATGGGGTCGAGTACGTTCCCTTTGGACTTGGACATCTTGTCGCCGTGGGCATCGCGCACCAGGCCGTGGATGTAGACGTCCTTGAAGGGGACATCGCCCATGAATTTCAGCCCCATCATGATCATCCGGGCAACCCAGAAGAAGATGATGTCGAACCCGGTGACCAGCACCGAGGTCGGATAGAAGGCGTTCAGACGGTCGGTCTGCTCCGGCCAGCCGAGCGTGCTGAAGGGCCAGAGTGCGGAGCTGAACCAGGTGTCGAGCACGTCCGGATCCTGGAGCAGAACGACCCCGGGGCCAAAGCCATGGCGCGTGCGGACCGCGTCCTCCGAGCGGCCGACATAGACGTTGCCTTCCACGTCGTACCAGGCCGGGATGCGGTGCCCCCACCAGATCTGGCGGCTGATGCACCAGTCCTGGATGTTCCGCATCCAGTCGTAGTAGGTGTTTTTCCAGTTGTCCGGGACGAAGCGGATCCGCCCGTCCTCGACCGCGGCGATGGCCGGCTCCGCCAGCGGGGCGACCCGCACGTACCACTGATCGGTCAGATAGGGCTCGATGACGGCGCCCGAGCGATCGCCGCGCGGCTGCTGGAGCCGGTGCTCCTTCACCGCCGCGAGCAGGCCGAGCGAGTCGAGATCGGCCACGATCAGCTTGCGCGCCTCGTAACGGTCGAGCCCGACGTAGGCGGCGGGCAGCAGCGTACCTTCTTCGGGCTGGTTGTCGCGGATCGCGGCATCCGGGGTGAGGATGTTGATCAGACCGCCGTGCGGTTGATCGGCGATCGCCGTCTCGTCGCGGTGGCGCAGCCAGACCTGGTGGTCGTTGAAGTCGTGCGCGGGCGTGATCTTCACGCAGCCGGTCCCGAACTCCGGATCGGCGTGCTCGTCGGCGATCACGGGGATGCGCCGCCCGGTCAGGGGCAGCTCGACGAATTCGCCGATCAGATGTCTGTAGCGTTCGTCCTCCGGGTTGACGGCCACCGCGCAGTCGCCGAGCAGGGTCTCGGGGCGAGTGGTGGAGACGACCAGATGCGCCGGTCCCGTCGCGCCGGGCGGCAGCGCCAAGGGGTAGCGGATGTCCCACATGTGCCCGGACTCTTCCTCCGAGATGACCTCCAGATCGGAGACCGCCGTGTGCAGCGCCGGATCCCAGTTGACCAGACGCTTGCCGCGGTAGATGAGCCCCTCTTCGAACAGACGCACGAAGACCTCGCGAACGGCGTTCGACAGACCCGCATCCATGGTGAAGCGCTCGTGCTGCCAGTCCAGCGAGGAGCCGAGACGGCGCAACTGGCGGGTGATGTTGCCGCCGGATTCCTGCCTCCACGCCCAGACGCGCTCGATGAAGGCGTCGCGTCCGAGGTCGTGACGGGTTTGGCTGGCGGCCTCCAGTTGGCGCTCCACCACCATCTGGGTCGCGATCCCGGCGTGGTCCGTGCCCGGCTGCCAGAGGGTGCGATCGCCTTTCATGCGGTGATAGCGCACCATCGTATCCATGATGGTGTTGTTGAAGCCGTGACCCATGTGGAGGCTGCCGGTCACGTTCGGCGGCGGGATCATGATGCAATAGGCTCCGCCCCCCGTGCCGTCGGCCCGGGTGCTCCCGGTCTGGTCGGCCGGGACGAAATAGCCTTGCTCTTCCCAGAGGCGATACCAGTTTTTCTCGAGGGTTTGGGGGTCGTAGTTCTTATCCAGCATGATGGCGTCGCCGTCCGAGAAGCGCGTTCGAATGAAGCCGCGAGTATAACCGAAGGCACCCGGCGCTTAAGGGACGCTCGTCTGCGATGGAGCGTTGCGGCGCGCGCGGTTTAAGATCAACCGTGAATCTGCATGGGGGACAGGGTCAGGCGTGATGGGCGTCGACGACAGACACGGGGGGCCCTTCAGTGGGCCGACCGGTTGGATCGAGGAGATCGGCTTCGCCGCGCTCGCCCTTGCGAGCTGTCTCGGCTTGTATTTGAAGATCCTGCTCGGCCGGGCACGCTTGGACATGCCGGCCTTCGCCGCATCCCTGCGTCAGGCCGGGCTCTCCATTCTGCCGGCCATCACCTTGGTCACCGCCTCGCTCGGTCTGATCCTCGGTCACCAGATCGAGTCCATCCTGACGGAGCTGGATCTGCCCGGTCTCGTGGTCTTGACGCTGACCTACGCGACCGTCATGGAGCTGGTGCCGATCCTGGTCGGGATCCTGGTGGCGGGTCGGGCCGGCGTCGCGCTCGCGGTCCGACAGGCGACCTTGACGGTGACCGGCGAGATGGACGGCCTGCTCGCAAGCGGCATCCACCCCATCCAGTTCACCGCCGGTCCGGTCTTGCTGGCGATGTTGCTCATGAGCTTCGCCTTCGTGGTCTGGGGAGCATTGGTGACCTTCTTCGCGGCCGGCATCTGGTTGTGGACGATGGCCGGGATCTCGCCTGCGCTACTTTTCGAGTCGTTGATCCGGGCGCTCAGCGTCGGAGCCCTCGTCGAGGCGTTGGTCAAGCCCTTGCTGTTCGCGCTCTTGATCGCCCTCATCGCCACTGTCAACGGAACCGGCGCAGGGCGCAATCCGGAGGGTATCTCGCGCGCGGCGACGCGGACCATGATCGGGGCGGTCTCGGCGATCTTGGTGATGGACCTTCTGTATATTCTGTTCTTGCGGGTGTGATGCAGCAGGCTCCAGCCTCCAGCCTCCAGCCCCCGGCCTCCAGCGAGACCGTGCTGCGGTGTGCTGATGACGCCGGCCATGACCTTGCGTGGCGACGGCGGTCTCGGTGGGCACCATGACTGCGGCCCTGGTGCTCGACGGGGTGTACCAGCACGTCGGCGGTCGCATGGCGCTCGACGATATCCGGCTCACGCTGCCCGAGGGCGCTTGGTTGCTGATCTGCGGTCCGAACGGCGCGGGCAAGAGCCTCTTGACCCGATTGATCTTGGGACTGGATCGGCCCTCGGCGGGTACAATCGAGGTTCTGGGGCAGGATCTGAATCGGCTCGGCGAGGCCGCGATGGTCCGTCTGCGCGGCGATATCGGGGCGGTGCTGCAGCGCGGCTCGCTGCTCTCCGACTACAGCGTGCTGGAGAACCTTCTGTTGCCTCTGCGCAGCGCGCCCATGACTCGTTACGCCATGGCCCGGGCGGCGCGCTTGGTGATGACCTTGCTGGGCCTGGACGGACTGGAGAATCACATGCCGCGCGCACTCTCCTTGGGGCAACAGCGGCGCGTGGAGTTGGCGCGTGCACTGATCCACCGCCCCAAGTTGCTGGTCTGGGACGGTCTTTCGGACGGGCTGGACCCGACCGTCGCCCGCGAGACCTTGGGGGTCCTGCGCACTTTGAGGGAGAACGGCAACCTGACCCTGATCGCCACCGACAACGTCCCGGATGCCTTGGCCGGAGCCGGCGATCGGGTTGCCGTGATGGAGTGTGGCCGACTGATCTTCGAGGGCACGCCGCAGGGGCTCGAGTCCGCGTGCAAGACCCGTCTGGATCTGCGCGCAGCCCTGTGGGGACATCCATGACCGATCGCTCGGGTCCTGCGGATCGCCGTCTGGACCGGCTCTATTCTCCGCCCGAGATCGGCGCGCCGGGCAAGCGTCGGGCGCGGGCCGAACGTCGCGATCTGCTGTTCGCCGGCATCTTCGTGATTGCGATGGTCGCCTTCGCCGTGGCTGCATTTACCTTGGTTCTACCCGGTCTGTTCGGGAAGACCTACCGTCTGCAAGCCTATTTCCCCGACGCCGACGGACTCGATGCCGGGCTTCAGGTCGTCCAGGAAGGCTATGTCGTCGGTCTGGTCGAGCGGGTCGAGCCCGTCTTCCCGAGCAGCGATGCGCATCGGCTCCATTGCCCGGCGACCTCTGCTGAGATGCCGGCGCGCTCGCCGACCCTGCCGTGTTTCCGAGCAACCTTGCGGATCCGCGACAACTGGCCGATCCCGCAGGGCAGTCATGCGCAGTTGGCACCGCTGGGTCTCCTGAAGGGACAAGCCATCAGTATCCGGCCCGGCAGCTCCGCGGATCTCTATGCCGACGGGGCGGTGATCGACGCCAAGGCGCCCGATGCCGACTTGAACGAGCGGCTCATCGTCCTGACCGAGACGGTGCGCCGGGTGGTTGAGGAGAGCATCGCCCCGACGCTCGCGAGCATCCGCGATCAGGTCAAGACCATCGAGCTGCTGATCGGCACGGGCGAGGACCAGGGCGAGAACCGCGATCGGCTTGCGGGCGCCTTCGAGAATCTCCGGCTGATGTCCGAGAACCTCGTCACGGCGGTCGATCCGGATTCGATCGGCGCCATCCTCGGCTCGGTGGAGGAGATGACCGCGAGCCTCGCGCTCATCACCGGCGACATGACCGGCAGCACCAAGGACATCCGGCGCGCGGTGACCGATTACGGTGATCTGGCGGTGGACATCCGCGGCTTGGTCAACGAGAACCGCCCTGCCATCCAGCGCTCGCTCGACGACACCCAGTTCCTCCTGCAGTCCCTATCGGCCGCCTTGATCCCCATCTTGACCAACATCGAGGACGCGAGCCGCAATCTCTCGGCCCTCGCGCGCGATCTGCGCGCCGACCCGACCTTGATCATCAAACGTCGTGAGCAAGAGGAGCAGGCGCCTTGGTTCCGCTAAGGGTCAATCTCCCGTATCAGGCGTCGACGATCTCAAGCCGCCTTTCGACGCGCTCGAACCGGTCGCTGAAACGATCCAGGCGAACAGACTGCTCGGCGAGAAAAACGTGCAGGCTTGCGACATCGCCTTCCAGTCGACCCAGGCGGGTTTTGATCTCGCGAATGTCTTCTCGACTCTCGCGTTGGGCATCCAGGACCTTTTGTACCATGGTCATGAGGAGTTCCAAGCTCGCTTCCGGCACCTTCTTCTCCCATTGTGCAGCATGTTTTACAAGAATAGCCCAAAGTCAGTTCCGCCTCACGTGATGTCTTGTGTCTCTCGCCTGATTCCGGAGTCATCGTTTGTCGCCATTTCAAGGCTCTATGTCCGGTAAGACCGCTATCCGCCGCTTGCCCCATGTTCTCCCCGCGCTCATCGTCGTGCTGCTCGCGGGCGGTTGCGGCTCGCCCGCACCGCTGCGGTCGGATCTCTTCTATGCGCTCGACCCCGAGCCTTTGGAGGCGCCGGTCGGCTCGCCGCTGCCGGCAACCTTGCTGGTCTCGGATTTGGCCGCGCGCGGCTTCCTCGGCGGGCGGCAGATCGTCTTCCGTACCGAAGCCGAGCCTCTGCAGGTGCAGCGTTACGACGACCTACTCTGGGCCGACCCTGTCCCGCGTGCACTCGCGCGCAACCTGGTCCGTGCCGTTCGGCACGCCGAGGTCTTCGAGTTCACCTTGATCCCGGCCGACCGTGCCCGTGCGGACTACCTGCTCGGCGGCGAGGTGGAGCGTTTCGAGCATCTGCCGACCGCGACGCCGCCGCGGGTGGTCGGCGCGCTCTACCTGGCGCTGGTGCGTGCCGACGACCGTCGCTCCGTCCGGGACCGCCGCTACAGTCGCGAGGTCGAGGTGCAGGGCGATACGCCCGACGCCATGGCCGAGGCATTCAACCGACTGGCGGCCCTGCTGGCCGCCGATGTGGTGCGCGACCTTCGGACGCTGCCCGGACCCGTGCGTTCCGCGGAAACGCCATGATCGACGCGATGAGTTTGGTCTTGTGCGTTTGCCCGGACGGTGTCGATGCGACCTGACCGGTTCGCGGCGCTCCATCCTCGCGGTCTGGATCGGATGCGCGTCGCCTGGGAGCATCTGCGCATCCCGGGGCCGCCGGCCGAGTTTGCACTGACCCGTACCGAGATCGAGCACCCCGACCCGCAGCGACGCTTCGCCCGCCGCACGATTCAGGAGATCCTCTGCGAGGGCGACCGGCTGGCGCTGATCGACAAGGCGTCGCCGCACAGCCTCTACGATCTCATGGTGTCCGAGATCTCCGATCCCCCGAAGGCTACGCCGGATGCGGTGGAGCCCCTGACGGGCCGCGTCCTCTGGCGAACCGGGCTCGCGTTCGTGCGTTTCGTCTCGGACCCCGAGGTCATGCGCCGTTTTGATCTGGCCGACGGCGAGCTGCATCTCGCGCTCAACTGCGATCCCAACACGCATGACCGTGAGAGCGTGCAGGCGGCCAAACAATTCCATCTTCATCTCCTCTACTGGAGCGGCGAGGCGTTGAAACCGTTGGAGAGCGCGGTGCGATTAGGCGCCGCCACGGATGTCAGGCTGCGCCGTCAAGCCGTCGACCCGCTCGCCTTCCTCGGTGCACACTTGATTCACGCGTCGCTGGCCGGATTTGACCTCGGCATCCCGGGTGCCCGGCTGGCGATGCCGGACGACCGGCTGGCGATCCGGGGTGCCCGGCCGCTCGGCTGTCTGATCGAGCTGCCCGGCTGGCAGGTGCTCGACGATCCCGCGTTCGAGGATCTCATCAGGCGCCTGCAGCTGCGCCTCGAGTCTCTTGCGGCCGATCTGCTGGAGATCTTCACCGGGCATCGTCGAGCCCCGTTGCCCTGGCATCGCCACGCGCTGCGCACTCATGCCGACATCGCGCGGGGTCTCGCCGCGCTGCCGGTGTCCGCGCGGATTCGGGCCGGGTTGGGCGAGCTGTCCCTGGCACTCAGAGACCTTCCCGTATCGACCGCCCGCCGTTTGGAACGGACCGATGCACGTCGTCGCATGGCTCTCATGACACTGAATCAGCCCTGCTACGTCCTGAATCTCCATGCCCCCGAGCGCAACCGCCCGGGTGCAAGGCTCGCAGACGCCGGGGTCGTATACCTGACGATCCAGCCGAAACTCTTCTCGGGCATCGGCGGGGCCGGTCTGCTCGGGCTCGGCGGTGTACCCAGCGTGCGCATCCTGCGCGGCGAGGGTTGCTTGAGCGTCGAGAGCTGGCAGCGTCGAGGCCGGTTCCAGCGCGCTTTCGCCGAGCGCAATCAGCGCCTCCAAAGCGATGATCCGGACATCCGTTTCGGGCCACTCAAGCGGTTCGTCGATCCGAGCACCGGTTGGGCATGACTGCGGATGGATTTCTCCGGTTTCGCCCACCTCTGGATCCTCTTCTCGCTGGCGTCGGCTTTTTTTCATGCCTCTCGACTCGCGGTCACCAAGCATCTCAGTCTCGACTTCTCGACCGAGGTGCTCACCTTCTATGTCAACCTCAGCAGCCTGCTCATCACCCTGCCGCTGATCCTCTGGTATCACGACTTCCCGTTCCATAAGCCGGCCTATCTCATGGCCGTCCTCAGCGGGGGCATCTTGTCGGCCTTCGGCGGGTGGGCGTTGAACGCAGCGCTGCACAAGACCGAGGTCTCGCTCGTCGGGCCCTTGATGACCCTCACCCCCGGTTTTGCGATCCTCATCGAGTGGCTGTTTACCGGCGCCGTGCCCGCATCGGTCGGTTTGATCGGCGTTCTCCTGCTGGTGGGCGGGGGCTACATCCTCAGTCTCGTCGACCACGAGGTGCGCTGGTATCTCCCCTTCAAGCGGCTGGTGACGGATCCGGGCAGCGTGCTCGGGCTCGTCGCCGCCGCCTGCTTCGCCGCTGCGAGCGTCGTCGGGCGGATCGGCATCCAGCTGAGTGATCCGCTGTCGTTCGCGGTGATCGTCGCGATTGTCAACCCGCTGGTCATCTTCGTCCTCTTCAGTCTGCGCGACCGGGGCTTCTATCGGCAGATCTTCACGCCGCAGGCGCGCCGTCGTATCCGCCCACTGCTGGTCCTCGGGGCGCTGTTCGCGCTCATGCGCATCGCCGATCAGATCGCGCTCAGCCTGACGTTGGCCTCCTACGCCATGGCCGTGAAGCGCACCGCCGGGATCTTCTCCGTCGTCCTCGGGCGTTGGTTTTTCAACGAGCAGCATGTCGTCATCAAGCTGATCGGGGCCGCGGTCATGCTGCTCGGGGTGGTGGCGTTGACCCTGAAGTAGGCCATCGGACCCTAAGCCGACGTTCGACGCCTCGCCGTGTGGCGGGATGTCGGATTAGGCTATCGCTAACCCGACCTAGGGTTGGGCTGAGTGGACGTGGTCGTAGTCAGGTTAGGCGCGCCGGTGCAATGCTGGAGGTTGGCCGCGGAGGCTGATGCGTGCCTTAATCCGAGGTTTGGCGGTTTGCGGCGAGCCCGGCTGTCGGATTAGGCTGCGCTCACCCGACCTACGCGGTGGCTCGGCGGGTGGAAGGGAGATCGGGATGACGATCGTGGTGGTTGCGGAAAAACCGAGCGTCGCCCGCGATATCGCGCGGGTGTTGGGTGCGCGCCGCAAGGGCGAGGGGTTTCTTGAAGGCAACGGCTATCGGGTGACCTGGGCGATCGGGCACCTGATCCATTTCGCCGAGCCGGACGAGTACGGCGAGGTGCAGGGCGTCGACTGGGCCGGCCGTTGGTCGGCGGATCAACTTCCGATGATCCCCGAAGCCTGGAAGCTCAAGACCTCGAAGCAGACCGCCGCCCAGTTCAAGCTCGTCAAGGCGCTCATCACCGCACCCGACACCGAGCGTTTGGTGTGCGCGACGGACGCCGGCCGCGAAGGTGAGCACATCTTCCGCCTCATCTATCAGCACGCACGTTGCAGAAAGCCGTTCGACCGACTCTGGATCTCCAGCCTGACCGACGAGGCGATCCGCGAGGGCTTTCGCGCGCTGCGTCCCGGCCAAGCCTACGATCATCTCGCCGATGCGGCGCGTGCCCGCGCCCAGGCGGATTGGCTGATCGGCATGAATCTCACTCGGGCCTACACAGTGCACAACCGGGTCCTCTGCACGATCGGGCGGGTGCAGACGCCGACCCTCGCGATGATCGTCGCACGCGATCAGGCGATCGCTAACTTCACCAAGGCATTCTTCTACGAGCTAGTCGCACATCTGACGACCGCCGATGCGGCGCATTTCGACGCCCGCTACATCCGCGACGGCGAGACCCGCATCGAGAAGAAAGAAGAGGCCGAGCGGCTCCATCGCGAGCTGAGTCCCCACCGCACCGGCCGGGTCGCGAAGGTCGAGAAGAAGATCCGCACCGTTCGCCCGCCGCCGCTCTACGACCTGACCAATCTGCAGCGCGATGCCAACCGGCGGTTCGGTTTCACCGCCGCGCAGGTGCTCGAACATGCCCAGTCGCTCTACGAGACCCACAAGCTCATCAGCTATCCGCGCACCGAGAGCCGTCACATCTCCGAGGACATGCTGCCCGAGCTGCCGGGCATCCTGAAGGCTCTGCAACATCCGCTCGCCGCCGAGGCGTTGGAGCGGCTGCAGTCCGGTCACCGGCTGGGCAAGGCGCACGTCGACCGCACTAAGCTGACCGACCATCACGCCATCCTGCCGACCGGCAAGACGCCTTCTCCCGATCTGCCGCCCGCGCTGAGCAAGATCTACGACCTGGTGGTCACGCGCTTCGTCGCTGTCTTTCTGCCTGATCAGCGGATCGAGGAGACGCGGGTGGAGATCGCGATCGGCGATGCGACCTTCCTCGCGCGCGGCGCCTTGGTGCTGGAGCCCGGCTGGAAACGGGCGGAAGCCGCGGGGCGTGCGCCGCGCCGGGGCGAGTCGGCTCCGGGTGCGGCGCCGTTCGAGGGCGATGCCGCGGAGGAGACCGGCGAATCGGGTGTCCTGCCGCCGCTGGTAGAAGGACAGGAGCTGGCCGTCGACAGCCTGGAGGTGCAGGAGAAGGAGACCCAGCCGCCGCGTCACTACGACGATGCGACCCTCTTGGCCGCCATGAAGAACGCCGGTCGCGAGATCGAGGACGATGCCCTGGCCGCGGCGATGAAACAATCCGGTCTCGGCACGCCGGCGACGCGCGCCGAGATCATCGAGAAGCTGATCCGCACCCGCTATGTCGAGCGCCAACGCAAGCAGTTGCATGCCACGGCCAAAGGCATCGCCCTGATCGGCCTGGTCGCACCGGCACTGCGCAGCCCGGAGCTGACGGCCGAGTGGGAGCAGCGGCTCAAAGACGTCGAGCACGGCGAACTGCCGGTCGAGGACTTCGATCGCGACATCATCGGCTTTCTGCGCGAGCTGGTGCCGCAGATCGCCCAAGGCCCGGCGATGTCGGCCGAGCAGGTGGCGGCCGAGCGTGCCGAACGCCCGGCGGGAAAGGGAGCGAAGACCGGGCGGGCAGGGGGTACGCGGAAGGCCGGGCGGTCGAGCCGGGGCGGCGCCTCGGAAGGATCGACCGCATCTCAGGCGGCGGGTCTCGGCGCCTGTCCGATCTGTCACGAGGGCGAGGTGACCGAGAACGCCCGCGCCTACGGCTGCAGCCGGTTTCGCGAGGGCTGCGGCTTCACCGTCTGGAAGACGGTCGCCGGTTTGGTTCTGACCGAGGATCAGGTGCGCCGACTTATCGCGCAGGGTCGGCTCCCGCGTCTCGAAGGCTTCACCTCGAAGGCGGGCAAACCCTTCGGCGCCGGTCTGCGGCTGGATGCAGCGGGGAAAGTGGTCTTCGATTTCGAGGCCGAGGCGACCGACCCCGGATCGGCGGAGGCGGCCGTCGAGGGTGGGCAGGGGACTCGCAAGACCACTCGATCTAGCCGAGGCCGGCCGACGGCCCCGGCGACCACGGAACGTGCGAAGGACAGCCGCGTATCGACCCCCTCGATTCGCGATCAACCCCCCGTCTGCCCCAAATGCGGCCAAGGCAAGATCATCGAAGGCCGACGTGGCTTCGGCTGCAACCGTTTTCGCGAGGGCTGCGACTTCGTGGTCTGGAAGACCTACGAGGGCCGGGATCTGGAGGAGAAGGATATCCGTGAGCTGATCGAGCACGGGCGGACGCGGTTGATCGGAGGCAGCGAGTCCGGTGTCGGTTCGGTCCGGCTGCGTCTCGATGAGCAGTGGCAGGTCGTGACCGAGACCATTGCAACCGATGCGCCGGAGGAGGGCTTCTGAGCAACCCGTCCCAAGCTGAATGGGGTCTTGATGTAATCAGGTGCGAGCGGCGTCCTTCAGTACCCTAGCGGCCCACTGGTTGAGGCTGGCGCCGGCCAGCTCGGCCGCGACTGCCATTGCTGCGTGCGTCTCCGGCTCGACGCGCAGCAAGAGGCGGCCTGAGTAGGGTTTCTGTGCCGGCCGGCCGGTGCGTTCGCTCACTTCGAGGTAGTGGTCGACCGTCTCATGGAAGGCGGTTTCCAACTCATCGACCCTGGTGCCGTGAAACACGGCGATATCTTTGATGCCGCCCAGTCGTCCGACAAAGATGCGGTCCTCCGGATCGTACTCGATGCGGGCGGCATAGCCGCGGTAGGTCATGGCGTTCATGGTCAGATCCCGGCGTTTTCGAGAAACTCGCGTGCGGCTTTGACGCGGTATTTCAGATCTGCGGTGGCTGCTTCTTGCCCGTGAAATCACCATAGACGAATGCGGGGATTTCAGACATCCGCCTTGTCGTGAATCTGACAGACGCATGGTCTTCTCTCATTAAAACAAAAGTATAGCGATTGGCATAACGTCTGCTTACAAAGCTCCAAAGCGAACGCCTTTGGAGCCTTCATGAAACAAAAAGAGATCGCCGCGCTGCTCGACGAGCCGGCGTGTGCGCACAACGCGAAGGACAAGTCGGGCTGCGCCAAGCTCAAGCCCGGCGCGACGGCCGGTGGCTGCTCCTTCGACGGGGCACAGATCGCGCTCCTGCCGATCGCGGATGTCGCGCACATCGTGCATGGCTCCATCGCCTGCGCCGGCAACTCCTGGGACAACCGCGGGGCGCGCTCGAGCGGTCCGAGCCTCTACAAGATCGGGATGACGACCGATCTGACCGAGCAGGACGTCATCATGGGCCGCAGCGAGAAGCGGCTCTTCCTCGGGATCAAGCAGGCGATCGACAGCTACAAGCCCGCGGCGGTCTTCGTCTACAACACCTGCGTGCCGGCCCTGACCGGCGACGATGTCGGCGCGGTCTGTCGGGAGGCGCAGAAGCGGTGGGGCACGCCCGTGATCTCGGTCGATGCCGCCGGCTTCTACGGGACCAAGAACCTCGGCAATCGGATCGCCGGCGAGACCATGGTCGCGCAGGTCTGCGGCGGCCGTGAGCCCGATCCGGTCCCGCCGGGGATCGAGCGCGAGGGCTTCAAGGTCCACGATGTGAATCTGGTCGCCGAGTACAATATCGCCGGCGAGCTCTGGAACGTCCTGCCGCTGCTCGACGAGCTGGGTCTGCGCGTGCTCTGCAGCCTCTCCGGGGATGCGCGCTTCCACGAGGTGCAGACCATGCACCGCGCGGAGGTCAACATGATGGTCTGCTCCAAGGCCATGATCAACGTCGCGCGCAAGCTCAAGGAGACTTACGGGATCCCCTGGTTCGAGGGCAGCTTCTACGGCGTCGCGGACGTCTCGCAGGCCCTGCGCGATTTTGCGCGGATCATCGACGACCCGGATCTGACCCGCCGCACCGAAGCACTCATCGCCCGCGAGGAGGCCAAGATCCACGCGGCACTCGAACCCTATCGGGCGCGTCTGCAGGGCAAGAAGGTTCTGCTCTATACCGGCGGGGTCAAATCCTGGTCGATCATCTCGGCCTTGCAGGATCTCGGGATGACGGTGGTCGCGACCGGCACCCGCAAGTCCACGGAGGAGGACAAGGCGCGCATCCGTGAGCTGATGGGCGAGGACGCGGTCATGATCGAGGACGGCAATCCGCGCGGTCTGATCGATCGGGTCCGAGAGAACGACGTCGACATCCTGATCGCCGGCGGTCGCAACCTCTACACGGCGCTCAAGGCCCGCATCCCCTTCCTCGACATCAATCAAGAGCGCGAATTCGGCTATGCCGGCTATGTCGGCATGGTGGAGCTGGCACGCCAGCTCTGTCTGACGGTCGAGAGCCCGATCTGGGAGGCGGTGCGGCGTCCGGCGCCCTGGGCAGCGCTCGACGGGCAAGCCCCTCGGACGACAGTGAAGTCCCTAGCGCTCGCCGCACACGAAAGCGCCCCTGTCGAGGTGCCCTCCCATGCCTGAGATCATCAAACGCAACAAGGCCCTGTCGGTCAGCCCGCTGAAGGCCAGCAACACGGTCGGCGCGGCACTCGCCTTCCTCGGGTTCAATCGGACCATCCCGATGCTGCACGGATCCCAAGGTTGCACTGCCTTCGGCAAGATCTTCTTCGTGCGGCATTTTCGCGAGCCGATCCCCTTGCAGACCACGGCGATCGATCAGGTCAGCGCCATCATGGGCAGCGAGGCTCAGGTCGTCGAAGGGCTCAAGACCATTTGCGAGAAGAGTGCGCCGGACCTGATCGGGCTGCCGACCACCGGCCTGGTCGAGACCCAGGGCGCGGACATCGAGATGGCGGTGCGGGTCTTTCGCGAGACCTGGCCGCAGTTCGCGGGCATCGCGGTCGTGCCGGTCTCCACACCGGACTTCACCGGCTGTATGGAGTCCGGCTACGCCCAGGCGACCAAGGCGATCATCGAGACGCTCGTTCCGACCCGCGCCGAGGCCGGCACCTGGCCGGGACGTCGCGAACGTCAGGTCAATGTCCTGCCCGGATCGCATCTGACGCCCGGCGATATCGAGCATCTCAAGGATCTGATCGAGGCGTTCGGGCTGTCCCCGATGGTGCTGCCGGATCTCTCGGACTCGCTCGACGGCCATCTGCCCGAGACGGATTACAGCCCTCTGACCATCGGCGGCACCCGCGTGAGCGATCTGGCGAGCGTCGGCGATGCCGTGGCGACCCTGGTGATCGGCGCCTCGATGGACGCGGCGGCCGATGCCCTGGTGGAGCGCACCGGTGTTCCGGATTATCGCTTCGGACATCTGATGGACATCGATGCCGTCGACGGACTTGTGATGACGCTCTCGCGGATCGCCGAGCGCCCGGTCCCGGCCAAGATCGAGCGGCAGCGCGCGCAGCTCCAGGACGCCCTGCTCGACTGCCACTTCATGTTGGGGATGTCGCGCTTCGCGATCGCCGCAGAGGCGGACCTGTTGGTCGGCTTCAGTCGGATGCTCGCGAGCGTCGGGGCCGAGGTGGTCGCCGCCGTGGCCCCGGCCAACGCGCAGGCGCTGCAGGATGTCGCCGCACGCGAGGTCAAGATCGGCGATCTGGAGGATCTCGAGATCACCGCCCGCGAACGCGACGCCGAGATCCTGATCGGCAACTCGCATGCGGTCCACACCGCCGAGCGCTTAGGCATCCCCCTGCTGCGCGCTGGCTTCCCGCAGTACGACCGCGTCGGCGGTTTTCAGCGGACCTGGATCGGCTATCGCGGCACCCGCGACGCCATCTTCGATCTGGCCAATCTACTGCTCGGCGAGGAGCGCGGCGAAATCCATCCCTATCGCTCTAAGCTCAAGCAGCGCCCGGACAAGGTTTGCGCCGAATCACGCACGCACTGATCGGCGTCATGTCGAGCCTCGAACAGAGCTTACACAAGCAGTTGTTTTACTTGTCCTTAAAGCGCGGCTTTCATGAACCGCGACGTTGCTGACCGGATGAGAGCCTATGAAACACACACGCGCCGCGACCAAAGAAGCGCTTTAAGGAGCCCCGATGGGAATGGAACGACGACTAAAGGTCCTAAGCATGAGCGGCGAGGCGACATCGATGGAGACCGAGACACGCATCAAGGCGGCCTTCGCCTCCTCGGACATGAAGCAGATCGACCAGCACTTCGGCGCGGCCGAGTCGTTCGTCGTCTATGTGATTGATCCGCGCGAGCATCACCTGCTTGAGGCGATCCAGTTCGCGCGGCTCGAGATGGACGGCAACGAGGACAAGCTCGCCGCCAAGATTGCGGCGCTTGAAGGCTGCGACGTCGTCTATTGCCAGGCGGTCGGGGCCTCCGCAGTGAGTCAGCTTCGCGCCAAGGGTATCCAGCCGATGAAGGTCAGTCCGGGAACCTCGGTCAGCCGTTTGATCCGCGACCTACAAGGGGAGCTGCGTGACGGCCCAAGCGCTTGGCTCGCGCGCGCACTCGCCGGCCGGGCACCCGAGCGCAACCATCGCTTCGATGCGATGGAGGCGGAGGGCTGGAGCGAATGATCGAGACACCCGCCACCGTGGTCGATGTGAAGCCGGGTGTTGCCTGGGTCGAAACCGTTCGGCAGAGCGCCTGCGGGCACTGCGAAAGTGCAGGCAGCTGCGGCACCTCGGTGCTTGCAAAACTGTTTGGTGCGCCACGGAGCCGGTTGCGGATCGACGACGCACAGGGGCTGCGGGTCGGCGAGCAGGTCGTGATCGGCATCCCGGACGGGACACTGGTACGAGCATCGTTCGTCGCCTACCTGATCCCGCTGGTATTCCTGATTGCCGGCGCAGGCGTGGCGACGCGTCTGGGCGCGGGCGAGGGGACCGTGGCCCTGCTCGGACTCGCCGGACTCGGGGGCGGACTCTGGCTGAGCGGACGCATCACCGGCGGGCCATCCGCCCGCGAGCGCTATCGCCCTGTCCTGGTCCGCCGCGGGGCCTCGGCCAATGTTCCGATGCCTTTCTGAAACAGGATCAGCATACACAACATGTCCAAGACGGACAGCCACTTAGAAGAGGAAATCACCATGACCGAGATACCTGCCGGAATCGCCGCCGACGAGGGCCTGATGCAGTCCCAGTTCGTTATCGAGATGGACCGCCAGATGCGCGCCATCGACCCCTACGGCGAATTCGACGGACTCTCCACTGCGGAGCTCCTGGAGCCCTTCATCCTGACCAAGGAGAAGCGCCAGCAGATCCCCTTGGTCGGGGATCCCGACGAGACCGTCGTGGCCCGAATCAAGGCCTACTACAACGCCATCTCGGCGATGATCGAATCCGAATGCGGACTGATGGCCGTGCCTTTGGTCTACCTGACCCACGAAGGGTTCGGGCGCGTCGTCATCACGGTCGGCAAGCTGGTCGTGCTGGATCGCTCACTGCGCGACGTGCACCGGTTCGGCTTCCCGACCTTATCGAAGATGAAGGACGAGGCCGACAAGGTGTTGTCGGTCGCGCTTGAGCTGATCGGTGAGCATTCGAAGGTGGCGGGTCTTTGAATCGCGCTCGCCGTCAACTGCGTCGATTGGTTGGGGCTCGAACCTGGTAGCGGTCCACAACCTTCGTGATGGCGCGATTCAAGTAACTGAAAAAAGTGCGTAAAACTTGGGGGTTTCCGGGATGACGGCTGATGAGATTCGTGCCTTGGAGAAGGCCGTGAGCAAGGCGAAACGGATCGCCACCGAGCGGGCCGGGGAGCTGCATGACCTGGTGGAGGATCGGTTGCCCGCGGGTTACGAGGAGATCCCCGGCATTGCCCAGGCCACTTACGATGCTTGCCGCGCGTGGGCACAGGCCAATGCAGCGCTCAAGGCGGCGCAGGCCGAGAGTGCTTGAACGAACCCATTTTCCGAACATGGAGAAACAGCCATGAGTGTCATCACCGGTATTACCCGCGGCGGGGTCGAATGGACCCCTGCGTTCATTGAGAGCATCAACCAAAATAACTGCATCGGCTGCGGTCGCTGTTATAAGGTCTGTCCGCGCGATGTCTTTGAGCTGGTCGACCGCGAGGATCTCGATCTGGAAGCGCTCGAAGACGAGGGCGACGACGAGTTCGATGAGGCGCCCGGGATGGTGATGAATCTCAAGGACGCGCTCGACTGTATCGGCTGTCAGGCGTGCTCACGGGTCTGTCCCAAGAAGTGTCTCTCGCACGAGCCTCTTGCGGCTGCCGCTTAGACGCATTCCGGAAACCCTGATGCCAAGCTGCGCATCGGAGCGCTTTACGCGAACCTCACCGTAGGTTGTGCCGAGCCATGCGAGGCACAACCCACCGTCGGCGCAAGTTGTGCTTCCTATCGTCAGCACAACCTACAGGTGCTGACGGGTTAATGTCGCTCCCGCAACGCCCGAATCCGCTCAAGGGCGGCGGGATAAGCGTAGGAGTCGGTCATCCGCCCCAGCGTCACGATCTCCTCGCCGAACGACCGGCGCAGGGTCGGTGCGGCATCGGCGAAGGCGCGGTTGATTTCGGCGTCATCGTACGACAGCAGTCGATCCAGCGTGTTCAAGGGCGTATCGATCTCGATCGGCCAGACGTCGGTTGATCGCCAACCCTGAAATCTCAGCCCCCGCCCGCTCCTGTCTGCTCAGTGGATTGGGGGGCGACGCTCGATCGGCCTGCCGGGATCGCGGCCGGTCGAGCGATCTGCCGGATTCGCTGTCCCGATCAAGCCGTAATGGGCACGATGGTGATATCGACCCGACGGTTGAGCTGCCGGCCGGCTTCGGTCTCGTTCGAGGCGATCGGCTGATTCTTGCCGTAGCCGGTGGCGATGATGCGCTGCGGCAACACGCCGTCACCCTCCATATAGTATTGAACGGCACCGGCGCGCCGTTGCGAAAGGAGCTGGTTGTGCTCCGCAGAGCCGGTGCTGTCGGTGTGTCCGGAGATCAAGAGCTCGGTCTTGCCGTACTTTCTGACGATCGCCGAGATCTTGTCCATGGTGCTGTAGAAGCCGGGCTGGATGCGGTCAGAATCGATCTCGAAGGTCGTGGCCCCCGTCATGCGCACCAGCAGTTGATCGTTCGGCAGTTTCTGCACACTGATCATGCCCGCGGCGATCTCGTCGGCGAGCGCCGCCTCGAAGTCCTTGCGTTGGTTCTCCATATAGGCCCCGACGGCGGTCCCGATCAGCGCACCGCCCACCGCGCCGATCAAGGCCCCGCGGCCTGCATTGGCGCTGAGCGAGCCGATGATCGCGCCCGCGGCAGCCCCCCCGGCGGTGCCGAGTGCTGCGCCGGCGCCGGTCTCGGTCAGGCCGGAGCCGTCGGCGGCGCAGCCCACGACGAGAACGGCGGCAAGGGCGGAGGCGGCGAGGCGGTTCAACGGACGTGATGTCATTTGGGTTCTCCCGAGGCGATCCGTAGTTAAACCGCGCCCAGCGCGGTATGCGATGTTTTTTGGATGGGATCGGCCCCGGCAGACTTGACGACCGCTGGGGTCGGCGCGGTTTAAGAGATTAAAAGGGCCGAAGATTCCAACCGGCGATCATAACAGAGACGCGTACGGCTCGTGTCGGGGAGGCGTGGCTGAAATGGCCCCTTTTCATGCTGCTTCGTCAGCGTGTCGGTGCTCATCGGTCATGTGATGCGTCACGCGCCGCGTACGGGTGCGAATCGGCGTCTACGCTTGTCTCGGGCTTGAGCGACACAACATGGTCCCGAACGAAAGACCATTCGCGGGACATGCGATCCATGCTCAGACTTATCGTCAACCTCGTCGCCTTCCAGATCGCCTGGTTCGCCTGCGTGCTGGGCGGTGCACACGGATGGCCCTGGCTTGGGGTCGGCGTGGCCGCACTGGTCGTTGCCTTGCACCTTCGGATGTCCGACGCGCCGCGTCGCGAGGCGATGTTGTTGGTGCTCGTCGGCGCCATCGGGGCTGTGTGGGACGGCTTCCTGGTGCGCTTCGGGTTTCTCGAGTACTCGTCCGGCATGCTTCTGCCCTGGCTTGCCCCGATCTGGATCATCGCCATGTGGGTGGCCTTTGCGACGACCCTGAACGTTGCACTGAGCTGGCTGAAAGGGCGTTGGACCTTGGCGGTCGTACTCGGTGCGATCGGCGGACCCCTCGCCTTCTATGGCGGACAACAGCTCGGTGCCGTCGCCTTCCCCGACACGTTCGTGGCGATGGCTGTACTTGCGGGTGGCTGGTCGTTCCTGATGCCCCTGAGTGCTTGGCTGGCGCAGCGTTTCGACGGCGCCGGCTTCCCGAAGGCGGCTACCTTGACCACAGTCACGGAGAACAATGCAGGTGTTTGATCTCGATCTCTATCTCACCGGCTTGGGCGCCGCGCTCGGCATGGCTCTCGGCGCCTGGCTCGTCAGCTTGAAGTTGAACGACGTCAGCATTGTCGACTCGCTCTGGTCGCTCTTCTTCCTGCTCATGGCCGCGGTCTTCCTGCTGGGTGCACCCGAAGTGGGCGAGCGTGCCTATCTGGTTTTCTTCCTGGTCACGCTTTGGGCGGTGCGCCTCAGCGTCTTCATCACCAAACGCAACTGGGGCCACGGCGAGGATCGGCGCTACCAGGCGATTCGGGCGGAGAACGAGCCGGGGTTTCGCTGGAAGAGCCTCTATATTGTCTTCGGGCTGCAGGCGATCCTCGCCTGGATCATCGCGCTTCCGCTGCTTGCGGCGACACTCGGTACCAACCCGCTCGGGTGGCTCGACTACGCGGCGTTGTCGTTTTGGCTGGTCGGACTCTTCTTCGAAGCCGTCGGTGATCAACAACTGGCCGATTTCAAGGCCCGGCCCGAGAACAAGGGTAAGGTGATGGATCAGGGACTTTGGCGCTATACCCGCCATCCCAACTATTTCGGCGAGGCCTGCATCTGGTGGGGCTACTTCCTGTTTGCGCTCGCGGCCGGCGGCTGGTGGACGATCGTCTCGCCGGTGCTCATGACCTTCCTGCTGCTGCGCGTGTCCGGCGTGGCCTTGTTGGAAAAGGATATCGGCGAGCGTCGGCCGGCTTACCGCGACTATATCGCGCGGACCAACGCCTTTTTTCCGGGGCCGCCGCGGCGGGCCCGGAGTGATTCGAGTCTTTGAGAGATTAGGTACCTGGAGAGATGCAGATGGAAACGGGACAACGCTGGTGCCGGTCGCTACGCGCGACCGGGCAGGAAAGTCGGGTTCGGGGCAGGCGCCGTTGGTGGTCGACTGGCGCTATGGCTCTTCTGATGGTCGGGGCCGCACCCTTGGCATCCGCCAACACCGAGTCGGCGAATCTGAGGTTCAAGGTCTTCCTCGACCAGGATCCAATCGGCGAGCACAGCTTCGATATCCGTGCGCTCGGCGAGGAGGCGCAGGTGTCGAGCCGGGCCAGCTTCGACATCAACTTCTGGATCTTCACCGCCTACAGCTACCGCCACGAGAGTCGCGAGACCTGGCGCGACGGCTGTCTGCAGACGATCGACGCCAGCACGGACGACAACGGCAAGGACTACCGTGTGCGCGGCGAAGACAGCGGGGAGTCGCTCGCCCTGTCGGTCAACGGTGTGTCGCGGCGTCTGCCCGGCTGCGTCATGACCTTCGCCTATTGGGACCGTGATTTTCTGAAACAGGAGAGCCTCCTGAACCCTCAGACCGGCGAGCTGGTGCCGGTCCGGGTGCAGCCGCAAGGAACCGACGCGATCCGCTTCGGCGGCGAAGAGGTTGCCGCGGCGCGCTATAAGCTCAGCACCGACGAGCTCGAGCTCATCCTCTGGTATTCGGACGAGCACGGATGGATCGGTCTCGAAAGCGATACCGGCAAGGGCAAGACGCTGCGTTACCAACGGATGGCGCCGACATGAAGAGACTCTCGGCGCTTGTGCTCACCATACTCATGCTCGCCCTTGCGAGCGGCTGTACCGAAGAAGGAGGCGCGCCCATGGATACCGTCAAACAGGTCGATCTCGAACGCTTCATGGGCAAGTGGTATGTGATCGCCAACATCCCGACCTTCGTGGAGAAGGGCGCCTACAATGCCGTGGAGTCCTACGCGCTCAATCCGGACGGCACCATCGCGACCACCTTCACCTTCAACAAGGACGGGTTTGACGGTCCGCTGAAGACGCACAATCCGAAGGGTTTCGTGCGCGATACCGACACCAATGCACTCTGGTGGATGCAGTTCATCTGGCCCTTCAAGGCCGACTTCCGCATTGTCTGGCTGGAGCCCGATTACGGCATCACCGTCATTGGCCGGTCCAAGCGCGACTATGTCTGGATCATGGCCCGCGAGCCCGAGATTCCGCAGGCCAAGTACGACGAGATCGTCGCCTTCCTCGGCGGGCTCGGCTACGACACGAGCAAGATTGAGAAGGTGCCGCAGCGTCCGGCGGATTGAGGCGTCTGGCGAGTGAGACGCGGACAGGGATGCTTGGGCAAATTCCGGGAACCATGGCGCCAAGCTGACCAGTGAAGCACTTTACGCCACGCGGCCCGTCGGTGCCTCGCTTATGAATCCGGCCACGTTGCTGAATCGTACCTGTAGCGACGGCGCACGGCTTCCGGGTTTTGGGCCGATGCCCTTGGCGCGGGCTGGATGGGTTTCGCTTTGCTCTACCCATCCTACGGGTTTCGGTTTTATTGAATCGTTCCTTAGCGGGGGAGCGGTTCAGAATAAGGTTTTCTATTCTATTAAACCGCGCCGGCTCCGACGGTCGTCAAGTCCGCCGGGGCCGATCACATCCAAAAAGATCGTATGACCCGCTGGGCGCGGTTTAACTGTCATCGGCCAGAAGCGCATCGAGCTGCTCCTCGGTCAGCCCCTGAGCTTTGGCGTGATCCGCGGTTTGATCCAGGGTCCGGCGCAGCCGATCGGCGTAGAAGACCCGCATGGCCTCAAAGTCGCTCGGCGACACCATGATGCCCACGACCCGATTCCGGCGTGTGACGCGAACCGGCTCGCGTTGCGCGCGGTCGATGAATTCTCCGAAATGGGTCTTGGCTTCGTTGGCTGTGAAGGTTCGCATACTCGGGCTCGGTCGCTGTTGAATGATGGCTAAACTAGCCGAATCGTTCGATTCGTTCAATGGGCGTCGATCCTCATCCGCGTCGTTTTTCGTGTTAATGGCCATGTGTTCGGCGCTTCTCGGCGCGAGAGCAGCCTCCTCATGTGAGTTTTTTCGTTGCCCTGCCGGTCTTCCCTTCCTTATCCTCCCCCGATTCGGGTCGACCGGCCCGCCTCCAGGCAGATCGCATCATGTCCGTCAACGCTTGGCTCAAGTCTCACCGCCCGCTTGCCGGTGCTGCGCTGACGCACACCATCGGTCTAGGCGTCGGGCAAGGGCTGCTCGCCATCGCACAAGCCTGGTTGCTTGCCTTGATCCTGAACGCCGTGATCTTCGAGGGGGCGGGTCTGACCGAGATCGGTCACTTGATGGCCGTCTTGCTGGGCCTCTTCCTGATGCGCGGCTTCACCGTTTGGCAGGGCGAGCGCTCGGCCTTCCAGGCCGCTGCCCTGGTTCGCAGCGGGTTGCGCGATCAGGTGTTCCGCCACCTGCAACGACTCGGCCCGCGCTATCTGGCCAACGAGCGCAGCGGTGCCTTGGTCGAAATGCTCACCAAGGGGATCGATGACCTGGAGGGGTATTACGCGCGCTTTCTTCCAGCCATGACCCTGACGATGATCCTGCCCGTGGTGATCCTGGTCGTGGTCTTTCCTGCGGACTGGGTCGCGGGTGCGGTCATGCTGGTGACCGCCCCCCTGATCCCGCTCTTCATGATCCTCATCGGATCGAGCGCTCAGTCCAAGAATCAGCACCAATGGAAGGAGCTCGCGCGCATGAGCTCGCACTTCCTCGACGTCATCCAGGGCCTGACGACCCTGAAGCTCTTCGGGGCGAGCCGTCGCGAGGCTGACGAGGTCACGCGCATCTCCAACGCCTATCGCAGCAGCACCATGCAGGTCTTGCGGGTCGCCTTTCTCTCCTCCGCCGTTCTGGAGTTCTTCGCCGCCATCGGCATCGCCATCATCGCGGTGTTCGTCGGCTTTCGGCTCTACGGGTTGGTGATGCCGCTGCCGGAATGGCTGAACGCGCTCCCCGAGATCACCTATCTGCAGGGCCTCTTTATCCTCATGTTGGCGCCCGAGTTCTATGCCCCCTTGCGCAACATGGGAGTCCAGTACCACGCGCGGATGGCCGCCTCCGCCGCCGCCGAGCAGATGATCCGGGTGCTGGATGCCGAGCCGGAGGCGCGATCCGCATCCGACTCGAACGCGCCCGATCGGGCCGCATCCGGTCATGCCCCACTGCAGGCCCCACGCCCCTTTGGTCTGCGTTTTCAGAATGTGCATTTCAGCTACGAAGAGGGCCGCGATGCATTGTGCGGCATGGACTTCGAGGTCCCCGCAGGCGCCCGTGTCGCGCTGGTCGGGACCAGCGGGGCCGGCAAGACCACCGTGATCAACCTACTGCTGGGTTTCCTCTCGCCGACCTCGGGTCGGATCTTGATCGGCGATCAGGCACTTGCCGACCTCGATCTCGAGGAGTGGCGCAGCCACCTTGCCTGGGTCCCGCAGCAGCCGCGTCTCTTTCAGGGAACGATCGGCGACAACATCCGGCTCGGCTGCCCGGATGCGGATCTCGAGTCGGTCCGCGCGGCGGCCCGTCGTGCCCGTGCCGCCGACTTCATCGAGGCATTGCCCGCCGGCTAC
The DNA here is from genome assembly GCF_041903745.1 of Thiocapsa sp. C2-2m. Lineage (NCBI taxonomy): Bacteria > Pseudomonadati > Pseudomonadota > Gammaproteobacteria > Chromatiales > Chromatiaceae > Thiocapsa > Thiocapsa sp. C2-2m. Next base: position 24,883 of record NZ_JBBWVD010000048.1, read on the forward strand.
GACAACCTGGTCGGCGAGCGCGGGGCGGGTCTCTCGGGCGGTCAGATCCAGCGCATCGCCCTTGCCCGCGCCTTCCTGCGCGACGCCCCGCTGGTTATCCTGGACGAGGCGACGGCCAACCTCGATCCCGAGAGCGAGCGTCTGGTGCAGGAGGGCATCGAGGAGCTGGCCAAGGGTCGCACCCTCTTGGTCGTCGCCCACCGGCTTGCGACCGTGCGCCGGGCAGACCGTATCCTGGTGCTCGCGTCGGGTCGAGTCGCCGAGTCCGGGACGCATGAGACCCTCTCCGCGGCGAACGGGATCTACGCCCGGATGATCGCGGCCTACGGCCAAACCGCTCCCGCGCAGGCCGACCCTTGGAATCCGGATCGGGAGGACGACCGATGAAGGAGCTGTTGCGTCTCTGGAGCCTGTTCCGGCCCTATCGCGGCTGGATGATTGCCGGCACCCTGATCGCCCTCCTGACCCTGATCGCCAATGTCGCGCTCATGGCCTTGGCGGGTTGGTTCATCACCGCCATGGCGGTGGCCGGTGTCGCCGGGGTCGCCATCAACTACTTCGCGCCCGCCGCCTTGATCCGCCTGAGCGCCGTCATGCGCACTGCCGGCCGCTACGCCGAGCGCTTGGTCAACCACGAGGCTACCTTCCGTTTGATCGCCGAGCTGCGGGTCTGGTTTTACCGCCATCTCGAGCCGCTGGCTCCCGCGCGTCTGCAGCAGTATCACAGCGGCGATCTGCTGAGCCGCATCCGTGCCGACATCGACGCCCTGGACAACCTCTATGTCCGCGTGCTGGTGCCCGTGGCGGTCGCCGCTATCAGCGCGGTGCTCTTCTTCATCTTTCTGCTCCTGCACGACCCGTTGCTGGCGCTCTCCGGGCTTGCCTTCCTGCTGATCGCCGGCGTCGCCTTGCCCGTCTGGGCGCAAGGGCGCGGTCAGGCCCCCGGGCGGCGGCTCGCCGAGGACGAGGCCGAGCTGCGTGCGGCCGTCATCGACGGTGTTCAGGGTATGGCCGAGCTGACGATCTACGGGGCCAACGCGCGCCAGGCCGAGCGCGTCGACGGCCTGGGGCGGCGCCTGATCGCCGATCAGGCCCGCTTGAGCAGCGATCACGGCGTCACCCAGGCGGCGGTCGGTCTGAGCGCGAGCCTGAGCCTCTGGGTGCTGCTCTGGCTCGGCATCCCCATGGTGCACGACGGCACCCTGATGCCTCCGCAATTGGCCATGCTCGCACTCTTCACGCTGGCGAGCTTCGAGGCCGTCGCGCCATTGCCTCATGCCTTCCAGCTTCTCGGGCGGACGTTGGCCGCGGCGCGGCGGATCTTCGCCATCGTCGATACCGATCCGCCCGTCGTCGAGCCGGCCGCACCCTCGCCCCGACCGGAGCGCTTCGACATCCGCTTCAGCGGTGTCGGATTCAGCTATCCGGGTGCCGCGACACTGGCTGTCGCCGATATCGATCTCGAGGTCCCGGAGGGCACCCGTGCCGCGGTCGTCGGCGCCACTGGCTCGGGCAAGAGCACGCTCTTCAACCTGCTGCTGCGTTTTTGGGAACCGGATGCCGGAGACATCAGCATCGGCGGTCACTCCATCACCACCTTCCGTGGAGACGACCTGCGCAGTCATATCGCGGTGGTCAGCCAGCAGACCTATCTCTTCGACACCACCATCCGCGAGAACCTGCAGATCGCTGCGCCCGAGGCTACGCAGGAGGCGATCGAGGCCGCCTGCCGAGTCGCCCAGATCCACGATTTCATCAGCGAGCTGCCCGACGGCTACGGCACTTGGGTGGGGGAGACCGGGGTGCGTCTCTCCGGCGGACAGGCCCGGCGCATTGCGGTTGCCCGCGCCCTGCTCAAGGATGCCCCCATCCTGCTGCTGGACGAGCCCACCGAGGGCCTCGATGCCGAGACCGAGCGCAGTCTCATGCAGGCGCTCGACCGTCTCATGGTCGGGCGCACCGTGCTGCTCATCACCCACCGTCCCGCCGGACTGGACTGGGTCGATCGCGTCCTGGTTCTCGACAACGGGCGCGAGATCGCACGCGGCGATTCCAAGGTCATCCCGGAAGCCACGCAAGGGGCCTTGCTGCGAGACGTCGCGGGCGCGGCGGCGTAAGCTGGCGGTGAGCTAAACCGCGTCTGCAGCAACATGCGTCGTTCTTGGATTGGATCGGCTACGGCTGAGACCACAAGTGTTGGAGCTGGCGCGGTTTAGGATGCTGAAAAATATGCAATTTTAAACCGTGTCACTGCCCGGGCGCGGGGTATGCTCACGGTTTGACTCACTCGTAACCGACGATCTTGCTCTGGACACGGTTCAGCAAACCCCTGCACAGGACCATCCTCATGATCCAGCCCGCGGCGCTTCTTCACATCGGTCTCGACGACTATCTGCAAGGCGAGCTGGCCAGCGACATCCGCCACGAGTATGTCGCCGGTCAGGTCTTCGCCATGGCGGGAGCCGGCGAGGTGCATAATCGGATCAGCCTGAACATTGCGTTTCACCTGCGCGCAGCCACCCGCGGCACGCCCTGCGGTGTCTTCATCAGCGACATGACGGTGCGGGTGGCGGCACACGAGGCGTTCTACTACCCGGACGTGCTCTTGACCTGCGATCCGCACGACCGGGAGTCGCTCTACAAGACCTCTCCCTGTCTGATCGCCGAGGTGCTCTCGCCCTCGACCGAGATCATTGACCGGCGTGAAAAGCTCATCGCCTACCGGACCCTGCCGTCACTGCGCGACTATCTGCTGGTGGCGCAGGACAGCCGCCGCGTGGAACGGTTTCGGCGCACTGAGGCGGGAGATTGGCGCCACGAGATCATCGAGGAGGGTGATCTGACCTTCACCTGCGGGGGCCTCAAGGCGCGACCGTCCGTGGCCGATCTTTACGAAGACGTCGTGCTCGAGGGTTGAAGATGCCGCTCGGCAGGGACCGCGGGCTCTGACCTTCGCCGGGGGCGGCTTTCGCGTTTATCGTTGAGCCCGGTCCCTTTCCACCCTCTTCAGCATCCCCTTGCCGAATCTGAAGCCCGCAGTGTCGTCCTAACGGAAGCTGCAGTAACCTGGCTATAAACCTAGCCACGAGTATAAGCCCATGGCCGAGACATCGATTGCCGAGGCAAGGAACCGGCTCACCCACCTCATCTACCAAGCCGAGCGCGGCGAGACGGTGCACATTACGCGCCGCGGTCGCCCTGTGGCCGTGCTGCTCTCGGAAGCCGAGTACGGTCGCCTGAGCCAAAGTGTTGTCCGGCCAACCTTCTGGGACGCAATTCGGGAGATGCGCGCGGATCCCGAGTTCGAACCCATCGATCTGCAGTCCGAAGAGATTGAGTCTTGGCGCGATCGCGCAGCACAGGACCGCGGCTTCGAGTGGTCCGAATGAAATACTTGTTGGATACCAACGTGGTCTCCGAGCCGATCCGAGCACGTCCGTCCGTGCCTGTCCTCCCCGGCATCGAGGCGCACGCCGACAGCCAGATCGCGGCCATCGCCGCCGTCAATGGGTTGGTACTCGTGACACGCAACACCGAGGACTTCGCGGACTTCTCCAGCCTCATCGTCGAGAACTGGTTCGATCCGAAAATCGGCACGGGGGCCTGAGCGATGGCCCGTTGCGCCCATTAGAGACTCGACATCTCACCCGAGCCGCCGCGATTGGCCCCGTCTTGGAGCCGAATAAAGGCCGGGCTCAACTAAGGCGAATACCGGAAACCCTCATACCAACGGCGTAGGTTGTGCCGAGCCGCGCGAGGCACAACCAACCGTCGGCGCAAGTTGTGCTTCCTATCGTCAGCACAACCTACGGGTATAGAAGTTTGCGGAAATCACCTAAATCCGGCAGAAGGGAGAGAATCTAATTGAGCCTGGCCCCTTATCTTCATTCCGGAAGCCACGCAAGGCGCCTTGCTGCGAGACGCGGCGGCGCGGCGGCGTAAGCCGACGGCCTCAGCCGAGATTATCGACCGTCGCGAAAAGCTCATCCTGCAATACCGCGCAGCCTGACGCCAATCGGCCGTGAGCTGAAACAGAGCCAGGCGTGCGCGTAAAATCAAGCGGCCGATGTGCCTGTACTCCGATCGAGACAGTGGCTCCGCCATTGAACGGAGAACCGCTTTTGCCCGTAAGATTGTCACGACTCATTGGACGGTCTATCCTTAAACCGCATCCAGAGCGAGATGCTTACTTTCGAGTGAGTTCGCCGTGATCCCGACCAACAGCGTGTGTGCCATGCGTCGTCAGGGCTTCCAGCCCTGATCGTATCAGGTCAAGATGGCCTACTCCACACGCTCCCCGCCGAAGTCGCTGGAGTTACGAATAATCCGGAAGGCCATTTTAATGCCAAGCCATGCCGAGGTGCGGATATGAAGCGTCGTGATTTTCTGAAACAAGTTGCGGTCGGTGGTGCAATGTCCGTCGGGGCAGTCCACGCCGAAGCGGCCCCTTTTTGGCTGTCCCCCACGTCACTCCTCCCGGCTACCGATCGAGCTAAGATCGTCTTCATCAGCGATATTCACCTAAATGCCGACCCCAGCGTTTCGTGGATACTGAATCATTTGCCCGATCTGGCTGATTTTCTAAAAGCACTCGATGCGCGGACCGATGTCTCCGAGCTCATCATCATCGGCGATCCGCGATGATGACTGGGTGCGACCCTACGAGGAGGCTCCCGAAACTTTCGAACAGATTATCACAGCGCCGCACAATGCGGATGTCATCGCCGCGCTTCAGGCGATCTGTGAAAATCCATCGATACAAGTCACCTATCTTACCGGTAATCATGACCTCTTGTCGTTCGAGGCGGACAACAAGGCATTGATCTCCAACACCTTCCCCGATATGACCATCATTTCCGAAAGCCCGGGCCTCGGAGCTTACTCTCGTGATTCCGTCATTTGGGCCGAACACGGTCATCGCTATACGCTCTTTAATGCCCCGGACATTTGGAGTCGCCCCGGAGGTTATCTGCCACTGGGCTACTTCGTCACCCGTCTTGCAGCGACGCAATCGGTTGCCGAGGGCAAAATGTACACGACCCCCGACGTGCTGGCAGAGTGGATCACAGAGACCACGGATTCGTTGAATCAACAGCCGCGCATCGATAAAGACTACCCGGTCGACCCGCACGACCAAGGTACGCTCGATGATGCGCTGATTTTCACGATCTTCAACGGAATCGCTCTCGCATCCGGTGCGCGTCCATGGGATAAGATCGTCATGAATGGTAAGGATCAATTCTCGCGTGATCCACGAGTCGAGCAAATCGCCATCATTTACAAAACAATACTCTCTAAATGGCCGGTTAGGCAAAACATCGTCAACAATGACCTGGCCCTTTGGAACGAGGTCGGGTATATGGCGCGCACTGCAGATATGCTGCTCGAGATGCCGAAGAGGTTGCGGAACTTATATCCTTTCGCACCCCGGATCGTGCTGTTCGGGCATACGCACAAACCGGTGTTCGAGCTCCATCATGGTCGGCAGGACAGCATTTATATCAACACTGGAACCTGGATCGATTCCAAGCCCATGACCTGGGCGGAGATCGATATTCAAGCCCAGGGTGATCACCGGTCCTACTCTGCCGCACTTTGGTATTACGGGGAATCCACCCCGAGACAAAGTGCGACGCTCCAGGTGGAGATCCGGGGTGAGGGATGAACAAGCCGAATCCCGCGCTCCCGCCGGAAGATCCAGCCAGCGCGGTCCACCTTAAAAGATTGCCGACTCATCTAAACCGCGCCCGGTGCGTTATGCGTCATGTGTTGGATGGCTTGGCCGCGCCGGCTCCCA
>NZ_JBBWVD010000049.1:0-28124 GCF_041903745.1 Thiocapsa sp. C2-2m
GGTGCGCACCCGCTACCGGCTGCACACCCTGGTCATCAACGGGGCCGAGTGCGAGCCCTACCTGACCTGCGACGATCGCCTGATGCGCGAGCAAGCCGACGCGGTCGTCGACGGGATCCGCATCCTGGCCCATGGGCTGGGTGTGGAGCGGATCATCATCGCCATCGAGAACAACAAAGCCGAGGCACAGGCCGCGATGGCGATCGCTGCCGCCGTCGATCCCCGGATTCGGATCGCCCGGCTGCCGACACGGTATCCGATGGGCTCGGAGCGACACCTGGTCCAAGCGCTGACCGGGCAGGAGACCCCGGCTCGCGGGCTCACCGCGGACATCGGCGTGGTCGTCCATAATGGCGCGACCGCCTTCGCGGTTCATGATGCCCTGCGGTACGGACGGCCGCTGGTCTCCAGGGTCGTGACCGTCAGCGGCGGGGCCATCTCCCGTCCGCGCAACCTGCGCGTCCCGCTGGGGACGCGCGTGCAGGATCTGCTGAATTATTGCGGCGGCTTTACCGAAGAGCCGGCGCAGTTGATCAGCGGCGGTCCCATGATGGGGCAACCCCTGCCCGAGACGCGGGTCCCCATGGTCAAGGGCAGCAACGGCGTGCTGGCGCTGACCGCGCGCGAGGTCGCCCGTCGCGAGCCCATGCCCTGTATCCGCTGTGCGAGCTGCGTGCAGGCGTGTCCCTGCGGCCTGGTGCCGCTGGAGATGGCAGCGCATACCCGCGCCGGGGATCTCGAGGGCGCTGTGGGTCTCGGGCTCATGGACTGCATCGGATGCGGGTCCTGTGCCTATGTCTGTCCGGCCCACATCCCGCTGGTGCAATTCTTCAACTATGCCAAGGGCGAGATGGCCGCGCGCGGACGCTCCAAGCAAAAGCTCCTGGAGACCAAGCGCCTGGCCGAGCAGCGCGCGGCCCGGATCGACGCAATGCAACGCGCCAAGCGCGAGGCCCTGGCCAAACGCAAGCGCGAGCAGGCGGCGAGTCAAGCCGCCGCCAAGGCCGCGGCGCCGATCGCTCCCGCGGATGCACCCGCAGCCGCGCTCGCCGGAGAGGATTGACCCATGCGCGAGACCACCGCCTCTACGATCGCCGCGCCCTACGTTCACCAGCCGGTCAGCATCCCGCGGACCATGGGTCTGGTGATGGTGGCCCTGGTGCCGACCACACTCTTTGGATTCTGGCAGTTCGGTTGGCCGGCGATTTGGCTCTTCGTCGCCACCCTGCTCGCGGCCCTGCTTGCCGAGACCCTCGCGCTCGGCATCGCCGGCAAGCGGGTGCGGCCGTTTCTCTTCGACGGCTCGGCGGTCCTGACCGGCTGGCTGCTGGCGCTGAGTCTGCCGCCTTGGGCGCCTTGGTGGATCGGCGTGGTCGGCGCTCTGATCGCCATCCTGGTCACCAAGCATGTCTTCGGCGGCATCGGTCAGAACCTCTTCAATCCGGCGATGGTCGCGCGCGTCGCCCTGTTGATCTCCTTCCCGCTGGAGATGACGACCTATGTCGCGCCCGCGCCGCTCTTCTCGGCCGGCGCGCCCGGTCCGCTCGATGGACTGGCAATCAGCCTGGGCGCCGGCGCGAGCGACGCTCTGAGCGGGGCGACCCTGCTCAGCCACGTCCGCACCGAGCTCGGGCAGGGTCTGGAGCTGCCCCGGATCCTTGCGGAGACTGGCTCGGTCTGGAGCGACGCCGTCGGAATCCTGTCGGGCAGCATGGGCGAGACCTCAGCCCTCTTGATTCTACTCGGCGGACTCTTTCTCCTGGCCAAGCGGGTGATCACCTGGTACATCCCGGTGTCGATGCTCGGGACCGTCGCACTGCTCGCGACCCTCATGCACCTGATCGATCCGGGACAATATCCGGGGCCCCTGTTCCATCTCTTCTCGGGCGCCACGCTGCTCGGTGCATTCTTCATCGCCACGGACCCGGTCACCTCGCCGGTCTCGCGCCGCGGCCAGATCCTCTTCGGATTCGGCTGCGGTGCGCTGGTCTACGTCATCCGCACCTGGGCCGGCTATCCCGAGGGCGTGGCCTTCGCGGTCATCCTCATGAACGCCGCAACGCCCTTGATCGATCATTACGTGCGTCCGCGGGTCTTCGGGCGCGATCGCCGGGGTCAACCGCTCGCGCCCGCCGAGTCCCCGGCCGTTGGCGCCGCAGTCAACGCCACAGTCAAGAAGGAGGGCGCGCGATGAGCACCCTGGTTTCGCCTCGTCTGCGCGAGGGCGCCGCCTATCGCGGCTTGGTCCTGGGCGGCTTCACGGCACTTGCCGCGGCCTTGCTGGTCCTGGCCGACGCGGTGACCCGCGAGCCGATCGCGCTGCGTCGCGCCGAGGATATGAACGCCTCGCTGTCGCAGGTCATCCCGCCGCGCCTGCACGAGAACGACCTCCTCGCCGCCACGCTCAGCCTGACCGACGCGCAGGGAGAACCGGTCCTGGTCTATCGCGGCATCGCGCAGGGACAGGTGAGCGCGGTCGCGTTCGAGGTCGTCGGTTTCGGCTATGCCGGGGAGATCCGTACCCTGCTCGGTCTTGCGCCGGACGGGGGCGTCCTGGGCGCGCGGGTCCTCTCGCACAAGGAAACGCCCGGACTCGGCGACAAGATCGAGGCCACGAAGGATGACTGGATCCTGGGTTTCGAGGGGCTGTCCCTGGGCAACCCGCCGGCCGAACGTTGGGGCGTGAAGAAGGACGGCGGCGAGTTCGATCAATTCAGCGGCGCCACCATTACGCCGCGCGCCGTGGTGCGCTCGCTGAAGGACGGACTGGAATTCTTTGCCGCCCGACGCGAGACCATCCTGACCATGCCGAGCACGGACCCGGTCGCGGCGGCGAGCCCCTCGCCATGACCTGCCCGCGGCCCTGTATGTACCGACGTCCGGCCGATCTCGCACCGGCCGATCGAGTGACCTTTGCCGATTCACGCGCGACCGGAGCACAGCGATGAGCACGCAGACCGAACCGACCGAGGCAACCCCCTGGGGCTCCATCGTCCGCGACGGGCTCTGGAGCAACAACGTCATCCTGAGCCAAGCCCTGGCCCTCTGTCCGACCCTCGCGGTGACCGGCACGGCGACCAACGGGCTCGGCATGGGGTTGGCCACGACGGCGGTCCTCCTGGCCTCGAACATCCTGGTCTCCCTGATCCGCGGCGTCGTCATCCCGGAGATCCGCATCCCGATCTACATCGTGCTCATCGCCACGCTCGTCACCCTGGTGGATCTCGGACTCAACGCCTATGTCCATGAGCTGCATAAGGTCTTGGGTCTGTTCATCGCCCTAATCGTGGTCAACTGCGCCGTTCTGGGCCGCGCCGAATCCTTTGCCTCCAAGCAAAATGTCGCGGCCTCCGCGATGGACGGCTTGGCCATGGGGTTGGGCTTTACCGCCGTCCTCGTCGTTCTCGGCGGCGTTCGCGAGGTCATCGGCAGCGGAACCCTCTTCTCGGGGGCCTCGCTCCTGCTCGGCGAGGGAATGTCCTTTCTGGAAACGACCCTCATCCCCGACTATCGCGGGTTCCTGCTTGCGATCCTGCCTCCCGGCGGATTCATCGCGCTCGGCTTCATCCTCGCAGGCAGGCGGCTGATCGATGCAGGGATCGCGTCGGCCAAGCGACGCGGCATCACGACGAATCGAGCCATCGCTTAACCCTTCCGAAGAGGATCGTCGCATGCATGTCGGTGTCGCATACGCGGACAAGTTCAAGCAGACCTGGCTGAAGCTCGATGTCCCCGACGGGAGCACCGCACGCGACGCGATCGAGCGCTCGGGTCTGCTTGACCAGTTTCCCGAGATCGATCTGACCGAGAACAAGATCGGCATCTTCGGCCGGCTCGTGAAGCTCGAGACCCGTCTGAGCGACGGCGATCGGGTGGAGATCTACCGTCCGATCACAGCCGACCCGGAGACCGTCGAGCGACGCGACCAAGTGGACACGGACGACGGCGACTGACGAGGTTGCCCTCAGCGTGCAAGCTCCCGATACAGGGCCAGATATTGATCCAGGATGGTCTCGCGACTGAAGTCGTGCTGCACCCGGGCATGGCCGCGCTCGGCGAGGTCGGACCTGAGCGTCGGGTTGGACAGGACCTCGCGAATCCCCTCGGCGAGTGCGACGGCATCCGCGCAAGGCACGGCCCATCCGTCCTCGCCATGCCGCACGATCTCCCGCGCCCCGCGAAAATTGGCCGTCACCAAGGGTTTGCGCCAGGCCCAGGCCTCCAAGATGACATTGCCCATCGGCTCCTCGTCCAACGACGGGAAGACCACGAGATCCGCCATCTGCAGGTAAGCCGATGGATCCTTCTGCCAGCCGGTCCAGAGGATGCGCGTCTCCTGCCCGACTTCGATCGCCTGACGATGCAGATCCGGCCCCAAGGGTCCGTCGCCGACGATGATCAGCCGCAACGGCCGTCCGTCGATCGTCTCCGGGAGTCGGGCCATGGCATCGACGAGGTGCCGATGTCCCTTGAAGCCGACCAGCCTCCCCAAGGTGACCATCACCCACGCATCCTCCGGGACGCCATGCCGTATTCTCAGCTCGGCCACCTGCTCCGGCGCCACCGGATGGACCGGCTCGGCGAAGTTGTAGATGTGATGGACGCGATCCGCCGGCAAGTCGTTTCGGACCATCCAATCGCAGAGCTGCTTGGTGTTGCCGATCCAGCCGTGGGCATGTCGAAAGGGTTCGAGGGCGTAATAGCCGCCGAGCCGGGCGAGATGGACCGGCCCTTTCAACGGGCTCAGATGTGTCAGCCGGGTGGCCCGTCCCATATAGGTCTGGACGATGTCCGGTCGGACCCGGCCGATGGTACGCGACACGGCATCGCGCGAGAGCGGATCCCAGGTGGTGAGAAAGGGCAGGCGATGGACCTGGAGCGAACCGTAGTCGAGATCGTCGAGACCGCTGCCGCGGCGGATCGCCAGGTCGACCGGGGCTCCGCGCTCGGCGAGCGCAAGACTGAAGCGGATCGCCCAGCGCTCGGCACCGCCGAGGGCCTTGCTGGCAACCATTTGGAGACTGGATGGATCTGACATAAAGGGCTGGAGTCGTTCGTCAAGTCGAAATCCGTTACCCCGGCTCGGAGTGCAGGGTAGCTTCGCGCGACAGCTCGCGATAGACCGCGAGGTTTCCCTCCACCATGACGTCGATGGAGAATTCGCGCGCCATCAGGGCCTGTCCGCTTGTGCCGAGTCTTCGGCGACGCTCCGGGTCGGAGAGCAGGGCCTCAAGCGCTGCCCTCAATGCCCCGATGTCGCCGGGGGGTACCAAGAGTCCGTTCTCGCCGTCGCGCACTGCCTCCGGGATACCGCCGACGCGGTTCGCGACGATCGGCACGCCCGCGCTCGCGGCCTGGAGCAAGGAGACGCCGAGGCCCTCCATGCGTGCCGGATGGACGAGGAGATCCAGGCAGGGCATGAGCTCGGCGAGGTCGTCGCGGAAGCCGAGGAGCCGGATACGCCTGGTCAGACCCTTCCGATCGATCCGTGTTTTGAGCGCATCCGCGAGCGGCCCCTTCCCGAAGAAGAGCACCTGAAGGCGGGGATAGCGATCCATCAAAGTGGGCAGGGCCTCGATCAGATCGGCGTGCCCCTTGCGCTGGATCAGTTGGGCGACGACGCCGATCAAAATGGCGTCCTCGGTCACCCCGAGTCGGGCGGCGATCGAGGCGCGAGCGCAGGGTCGGGCGTAGGTGGCGTAATCGACCGCGCTGCGAACGACCCGCAGCTTCTCGGCGGGCAGTCCCTCGGCAAGCAGCACATCGCGAATCCCCTCGGAGATGGCCACCACGCGGTCGAAAAGCCGGTACTTGAGCGCGACCAGCCAACGCGGCTCGGGGTTGTCGACCCGGCGGGTGTAGATGACCGGCACCCCGCTCAGGCGCGCCGCGATGCCGCCCATGACGTCGGCGCCGATGCGGCTGTGCAGGTGCACCAGATCCGGTCGGCTCGCACGGATCAGGCGTCGCAGGCGCATGACCATCGGCAGGTCCAGATCACCGCGCATCGGAAGGCCGTAAACACGCGCGACGGGTGCCGCGGCCTCGGCCAGGGCGCATCCTGCAGGGCAGGCGAGCAGATTGTCGTGACCACGCGCGACAAGCCCGCGCAGCAGGTGCAGGACTTGATAGGCCCCGCCGTAGAGATGCCGCCCGCCCTCGACGTGAAGGATCCTCACGGCGCAACCCCGAGCACGCCGCGGGCCGCGTCCATGATCTCGTCGGTCGTGATCAGACGCATGCAGGTGAAGGCCCCGTCGCAGGTCGGGCGACGTTTGCAGGGCGAGCAGTCGAGCTTGTGATACAGCACCCGGGCGTTGGCGCGGGTGGTGTCGAGATAGGGACAGGTCGAGCCGAAGAGGAGTAGGCTCGGGGTGCCGAAGGCGATGCCTATGTGACCCAGGCCGGTATCCACGCCAATCAGGAGCGAGGCGCGGTCGATCAAGGCCGCGGCCTCGATGAGGCTGGTGCGGCCCGTGAGATCGACCAAGGAAGTGTCGGCGGCATCGCCGATCCGTGTTGCGGCCTCGAGGTCCGCCGGAGCGCCGAGCAAGACCGGCGTCAGGCCGAGATCCGCCTGGATCCGCGCCGCAAGCGGTGCCCAACGCTCCTCGATCCAGTGTTTCTGCGGACGCGTCGTGAAGGGGCAGAGCACCGCAAAGCCGTCGCTCAGATCATGCTTGGCGATGATCCGATCGGCGAAGTCAGCCTCGGTCTCGCCGTAATGGATGGCCATCGCGAAGTCCTCCACCGGCAGCCCTAAGGTCTCTGCCAGATAAAGATACTCCGATCCGATACGCCGGGGATCCCCGCCGCGCAGAAGCGTCCGCGTCATCAGCCATCGGCTGCCCTCGCGCGACCCCAGACCGATCCGTTCGCGAGCATCCGAGAGCCGCGTCAAGGCGCCGCTTTTGAGCAATCCCTGCAGGTCGATGGCGAGGTCGAAGCGATATTCGCGCAGATTCGTCCGCAGTGCCGCGATACCGGACAGCAGCTCGCGCAGTCGTCGCTCGCGCCACAGGCGCCGCCAGTGCCCGAGCGGACAGGCGATGACCTCGTCCAGATCCGGATGTCGGTCCAGCAGGGAGCGATACTCGGGCTGCACCAGCCAGGCGATGTGCGCCTGCGGATAGGCGCGTCGCAGGGCCGCAATCAACGGCGAGGCGAAGACGATGTCGCCGATTGCGGAGAGCCTGACGATGAGTATCTTCACCCGCGGCCGCCCCCCGAGGACTCGGTCAGCCTTGCGAGACGGAAGCTGTAGGCCGCCCCGGCGAGCAGGATCCAGAAGACCATCCAGTCGCTGCGCACCACGCGATAGTTGAACAGATTCCAGATCAGCACGAACATGAGGGTAATCAGGAAGAGTCGGCAAAGGTCAACGGGCAGCCGTCCGGCGCGACACTCGGTGCCGGTCGCGCGCACCAGCGCCCAGACCAGGGCGACCGCCAACAACAGACCCACGGCGCCGAATTGAAACAGCGTCTCGGCATAGGCGTTGTGCAGGTGCGGGAGCCAATTGACGTTGTCCAGAAGGGTGTCCGTGCGTCCGCTGGTCGCGATCCATTCGCGGCTGGTGCCCGCACCCCAGCCGAACCAGGGGCGTTCGCGCCATTTCTCGACAGTGAAGAGCAGGGCGTTGACGCGCAGGCCGACCGGGTCGGAGGTCACCTCGGTCACATCGCCGCTCATCACCTGCTGCAGGGTGTCGGTCTGGTCGGTGAGCCGCATCGCGATCGTTTGATACTGACTCGCCAGGAAGGCCCCGAGGGCGGCGGCGACCAGCAGGATCGCAAACCAGCGTCGGCGTGCGGGTCTTGCCGTCGTCGCCTGTCGCGCCCGCCATTCCAGAAACGCCAAGACCGCCAGCCCGCCGAGAAAGCCGAGCCAGGAGCCGCGCGATTGGGACAGGAGCAGGCCTTCCAGCATGACGAGCAGCCAGACGGCCCAGAGCGTCGTCGCGAGCCAGCGCTGCCAAGGTCGGTCGCGCATCGCCCAGAAGGCACGGCGTGTCGCGAGGAGCCCGAGCGCCCCGAGTCCGGCGAACATGCCGAAGGCGATCGACGGAAGATAAGCATCGAACCGGGTCGAGAAGAAGGCGGCGTCGAAGGTCGCCCAGTCGATCTTGCGAAAGGTCGCGAGGGTGAAGCCCGCGAGCCCGAGCAGCAGAACCATGCGCACCCGATCCGGGCGTCCTGCGACCCAGTAGGCGAGCGGGATGAAGAGCAGCATCTTCACCCAATCCGTTCCGTTGTCGATGACGGCCTCTGCGAGCGCCGGGGTCGGCGCCAGGAGGTAGGCGGTCACGCTGTGCACGGCGACATAGATGCCGAACACCATGGCCAGCAGTGCGACCGGATCCCGCACGAGCCGCCGCCAGGCGTCGAACCGGATCAGGAAGGCTAGGGCCAGCAGGACCAGGCCGACGGTGGCCGGTGTGATCCCGAGCAGCCCGAAGAAGGCAAAGACATAAAGGCCGACGAGACCTGCACGTGACCAACCGTCGGTCGGCACGATGCTTGGCATAAGGCGGGGCGTCTCGGGCAAGGTCGGCGTCTCGATGGGTTCGCGGGATGAGGATCTCGCCTCGGGACGGGTATGATACGCGGGATCGCGTACCCGGGTGCATCGAGGCGCGGGCCTCCAGGAGTTCCAAATTTGACTCTCGGCGGTTGGCAAGACCATCGGACCGCCGACTTCTGTCGGTGCGCATCCCGGAAGACGGTGCCGGCGCCGTCGCTTCCAAAGCGCGTGCCCCCGTGCCGACTGAAGTCGGTGGTCCGGGGCGCCGGGCTCAAGGCTGGCGCGACCGAGGCCGTCGGCGAGTTTGGAATTGCTGGCGGGCCTCATGGGCGTTGCGGTCGGACCGTATTACTCAAGCCCGGCATCCCAGAGCAGCATGCGTCGCTCATGACGCTCCGGCAGAACAATTCGACATCCAACACAAGACCCGGCCCGGTGCGACCGCCGTGTCGAGGACGATCAATGCCCGTCATCGCCCCTTCGGATCACCCAATCGCCGAACCTTCGTCTCATCCCGCGTCGAATTCGGCGTCGCGCCCGGTCTGCCTCTTCATCCCGAGCTTCGGCGACGGCGGGGTGGAGCGCATGATGGTCAACATCGCTCGCGGGATTGCCGATCAGGGTGTCCCGGTCGACTTCGTGGTCGGACGGCGCGAGGCGCCTTTTCTGGATAGTCTCCCGGCCACGGTAACCGTTCATGCGCTCGGCCGTGTTCCGCCGCGAGAGCGACAGCGTTTCCTCGCCGCGTATGTCGAGCGCCGTCGACCCTCCGTCGTCCTCTCGGCCAAGACCGAGGACGATCGCATCGCGCTCGCGGTGAAGGCGGCCTCGTCGACCGACACGCGGTATTTTCTGCGCCCCGGGACCACCATGTCCGAGCGCTGGCGTGCGCGCGGGAAGAATCGGCTCAAACGCTGGTGGGAGCAGCGCGAGCTGCGGAGCCTCTTTCAGCGGGCGGACGGGGTCGTCGCCGTGTCCGAAGGGGTCGCGGCCGACATCGCCGAGGTGACGGACATCCCGCCGAGCCGCATCCGGGTGGTGCGCAACCCCAACATCACGCCCGAGTTCTATGCACAAGCCCATGACCCGCTGGATCACCCCTGGTTCGGAACCGATCAGCCGCCGGTCATCATGGGCGTCGGCGGTCTGCGTACCCAGAAGGACTTCGGGACCCTGATCAAGGCGTTCGCCCTGCTGCATGCGCGTCTGCCCTGTCGGCTGATGATCCTCGGACAGGGTCGTCAGCAGGGGCGCCTCCTGCGCCTCGCGCGGGATTTGGGCGTTGCCGACGACGTCGCCCTCCCCGGTTTCGAGCCCAATCCCTACCGCTTTCTGGCGCGCGCCAAGCTCTTCGCCCTTTCCTCGCTATGGGAAGGCTCACCCAATGTCCTGACCGAGGCGCTCGCGCTGGGCACACCCGTGGTCTCGACCGATTGCCGCAGCGGACCGCGAGAGATCACTCGCGACGGCGCCTTCGGTGCCTTGGTTCCGGTCGGCGATGCCGATGCGCTTGCGGCCGCGATGGAAGAGACCCTGCGAGATCCGCCCTCCCCCGATGTTTTGAAGGAGGCGGTGCAGGAGTATCGGATGGACATCAGCGCACGGCGCTATCTCGCGGCCTTCGGGCTGGTTGCCGAGGCTTGATCCTATTAGTAATCCGGACCCGTAGCGGGATTGGTCATGGCGCGGATTCCGGGAGAGGCCGAAGCGAACGGACTTCTGTTCGAATAAAGGTTGCCTATGCGTTACCATAACAGATGGTCGAGGTCGTCCAGTACGAGACGCAAGCCGGGGACTGTCCCTTCGGTACGTGGTTCGAAGATCTCGATGCGCGGGCCGCAGCGAAGGTCCGTGCCGCTATCGCACGAGCTAATCAGGGACAGACCAAGGTTTCTTCAGACCGAACAAGCACAGAACGCAGTTTCCCGAGTCAATCAGCAGCAACCTGATAAGCATCTAGCCGACCCCGCCCGCGGGCCTACAGTTAAGGTAGATTAAAACACCAGAGCTGGAGACCCCTTTTCCCTTTTTCTTGAAGGTGACGTCTTCTTCGACGCGCTGACCCGGCAGTGGCTCGAGGGCACGCGCAAGATCTTCCCTGCGCTGCCGCCGCTGGAGTGGTAGCGACCGAGCCGCAGTCGCATGCATGTGGCGCCCGCGTGGTAATGGATGTGGGCGGCGGGTTTTTGGCTACGTCGCAAGGGGCACGCTCGGTCATCCCGGAGGCCGGGCATGGCGTTAGCGGTCGCGGGCGGGATGGGTGTGCCGGTGTTGTGCTTAGAACATCGCGTGTGAATTGTGTATGTATTTGGTCAGCTCGACATACTGGGCGTTCATGCGGCGTAGAATGTCCTGGCTGACCTCGACGATGTTCTGCATGACCCGATAGACGAGCCAGGGATCGTCCGACATCAGTGACTCGAATGCATCGCGCTCGATGCTGCACACCTGAGTCCTCCCGATCGAGCGCAGGGTCGCCGTGTGTGGGCGTCCGCTGATGAAGCCCATCTCGCCGGCCAGATCGCCGGTGCGCAAGACATGGATCGTGGTGAAATCGCCTTTTCCCAGATCGCGAGTGACCGCGATTCCCCCCTCGACGACGATGTGCAGGCTGTTGTCGCGGTTGCCCTCGGTGATGAGTGTCTCCTGGTCGTCGATCTTGCGGCAATAGGAGATTCCGGCCAGCATTCGCACTTGATCGTCGGTCAGTCCAGCGGTCAAAGGTGAACGTCGCAGGTAGGGGAAATCGGCATCGGCACTCATCGTGTATGTCCTCGCTCATGTGGCTGGAGAGCGAGCGGGAGAATAACCAAGTTGTTTTTCCAGGCGCATTGCGCTTTCGCAAACGGCCACTGCCGGTCACCGCGCAGCGCCCCGAACGGTGCCGGGGTCAGGTCTTTCATTTCGCCTCCAGGACCGCAGGCTGGGGTGAGGAACGAACCCCGGCATCTTCGGCGCCGCGGTCAAGCCGGTTCGCTCGGCTCATCCCAGCCTTCGGACTCACCATTCGGTTATCATCACTCCATGGTTGGCTATCGTAGGCACCGCGTATGAGTCACGCGTATGAGCAAGATTTCTTCTCTTGGACCCGGGAGCAGGCCGCGGCGGTACGTGAAGGGAATCTCGGGCGTATGGATCGCGAGCATCTAGCCGGAGAGATCGAAGAGATGGGACGCTCCGAGCAACGCGCGCTGGCTGCACGCATGGCGGTCATCGTCGCGCACCTCCTGAAGTTGGAGGTGCAAACCGAGCGAACGCCGACCAACGAGAAAAGTTGGCGCAACTCCGTTGCAACCCAACGTCGCCAAATCGAGCGTCTCCTCGGAAAGAACCCGGGGCTTCGCAATCCGGCCATCCTGGCCGAGGCGCTGGAATCGGCATGGGACGATGGCCGTGATTGGGCAATTCGCGAGACCGGGTTGGATCCGGAGCAGTTCCCAAGCGAGCCGATCTATGATCTGTCCGGGATTCTCGGCGAGTCTCGCTGATTCGCGAAGAACCAATCGCCCCTACCCCGCCCAGCGCGGCAGCCGCATGGCATCCAGATAGGCATCGGTGCTCGCCTCGATCTCGTAGGGTCGGGCGGCGTCCCTGAGCAGTGCTGCGGGCGGCGGTGCGTCCAGGGTCTGCAGCATGGCCGAAGCCAAGGCGGCAGCGTCGCCGACCGGCACCAAGGGGCCGATGCGTCCGTCCTGCAGGATCTCGCGCGGGCCGCTCGGACAGTCGGTGGCCACCACGGGCGTGCCGACCGCGAGTGCCTCGATGATGACGAAGCCGAGCCCCTCCCAGCGCGAGGTGAAGGTGAAGAGATCGGCATGGGCCATGAAGGCATAGGGCTCGGGGACGAAGCCGGGCAGGGCGACATCCTCGGCCACGCCCAGCTCGGCGGCGAGCGCGAGCAGGCGCTCGCGGGCACGGCCTTGGCCCAGGATCATGAGACGGCAGGGCCGTTGGGCCCGAACCCGCGCGAAGGCACGCAGCAAGGTCTCGAAGTCCTTGCGTCCGCACAGCTCGCCCGTGCCCAAGATCAGGGGCCTGTCGGAGCGTCCGAGCCAGGGGTGATCCGGACGCGCCAAGTCCTCCGTGAAGAGTGACGCCGGCACCACGGGTGAGGGCACGACGCGGATGCGCTCGCGCGCTAGGCCGGTGTAGCGCGCCATGTCGTCGGCCACGCCGGCGCTGGTCACGATCACCTGATCGGCGAAGGGATAGAGCCGGCCCATGGAGGTGCGCTGGACCCAGCGCTCGAGAGCGCCGCGGGTCGCCAGATCGATCGAGATGGTCGTCCCCGAGCTGAAGACCAAGCGCGTCGGCACCCCGGCGAGCCGGCGGGCGATCCAGCCGGCAAGCAGTGCGGTGCGATTCACCCGATCCTTGTCGGAGAGCATCACCGCCGGACGATCCCGGCGCAGATAGCGCACCAGCGCCGGCAGGCAGGCGTAGGTATGCCGCGAGCCCAGATCGACCACCGAGACCCCGTCCGGGATCGCGTCCAGATGCGGCCCATGCCGTCGAACCTTGAGCAGATCGACCCGATAGCCCCGACGCGCCAAGGCCGGGATCAGGTGCTTGGCCGCGCGGTCGACCCCGCTGTGACCAGAGGTCGAGAAGAAGCAGGCGATCCGTGGGGCGGTCGTCGCCATGATCAGGTGCCGCTCGCGATCCAATCCAAGGGATCTTCGTCGGGCGAGGGTGCGAGCCCGGGCTGCTCGATGAAGAGCCGATGCCAGATCGCGAACTGCATCAGGCCGAACAGCTCGCGACTGCCGCCCTTGGCGGCTTGACGGGCGGCGACCAGATCCCGGATGGACTCGACGCGGAACCACTCGCGGATGCCCCGGCTCTGCGCCAGGCGCTCCCCAACACGGGCCGCGACATCGCCGGTCAGCCAGTCGCCGACCGGGACGTGGAAACCGCGCTTGGGACGTGTCAGATGTCCCGGCGGCAGCATCGGCTCGGCCCAGCGCTTGAGCAGCCATTTGCCCTGATGGCCCTTGACCTTGAGCCCATCGGGCAGCGACAGGCCGAATTCGACGAGGCGATGGTCGAGAAAGGGCACCCGTCCCTCCAGCCCGAAGCCCATCAGCATGCGGTCGGTCTTTACCAGCAGGTTGTCGGGGAGGGCCGTGACCAGGTCGGTGTACTGGCGTCGTTGCAGGTCGGACCAAGTCTTCGGTGTCGACCGCCACGCCTGAAGAAAGGGTGCGCGATCCGGCGTCGTGACCGAACCGAGCGCCGGCCCGAGCAGACGTCGCGACCAGTGTCCCGACCACTGGCCGCGGGTGCGGAAACCGCCGCTGCCCGGGCTCAGCAGGCCCTTGATCCAACGTTCGGCCGGTGGCGGGCGATACCGGCCGTAGCCGGCGAAGACCTCGTCCCCGCCCTCGCCCGAGAAGACCACCTTCAGATCGGCCGCGGCGGTTTGGGCCAGGATCGAAGTCGGCAGGTTGGCATAGTCGCGCATCAGCTCGTCGGCCGCCCAGACCGTATGCGGGATGCGTGCGAAGACCTGATCGAGCTCAAGCGCCAGGGGGCGGTGATCAAGCCCGAAATGCGCCGCAACCCGTGCCGCCTCGTCCAACTCATGCGCCATCGCCGTGCCGCGATAGCCGACCGAGAAGCTCTTGATGCGACCGGCCCCGTGGGTGTGCAGCAGCGCGGCCAGCACCGCCGAGTCCACGCCGCCGGAGAGAAAGAGCCCGAAAGGCACGTCCGAGCGCATGTGCTCGTGCATGGCCGCGTGCATGAGACCGTCCAGCTCGGCTTGCGCCTCCTCAAGGCCGATCGCGCGGGGCGCGATGTCGAGCGCCGACCAGTAGCGCCTGTGCTCGATGCGCAGATCCCGATCGATGATCAGGATCTCGCCGGGCGGCACCCGTCGGATGCCTTCCAGGATGGTCTCCTCGCCGCCCGCGAACTGATTCTGCAGGAATTGCCGTAAGGCGACCGGGTTCACGCGGGGCTGCCCGGGCAGGATCGGCAGGAGCGCCTTGATCTCGGAGGCGAAGACGATGCGGTCGGGCAGGCGCACGTAGAAGAGCGGCTTGATCCCGAGCCGGTCGCGCCCGAGGATCAGCCGACCCTCCCGGGCATCGTGGAGCGCGAAGGCGAACATGCCGCGCAGCTCGTCGGGGAAATCCAGGCCGTGCACCGCATAGGCGTGCAGGATGGTCTCGGAGTCCGAGTCGGTCCGCGGCTCGCGACCCTGTGCGCGCAGCGCCGCATTCAGCTCGAGATAGTTATAGACCTCGCCGTTGGCGGCCAGCGCGAGCTGGCCGTCTGCCGAGACCATCGGCTGATGCCCGGTGGCGAGCCCGATGATCGACAGCCGTGTCTGCGCCAGTCCGACTGGGCCGTTGCAATGGATGCCCTGATCGTCCGGGCCGCGGTGGGCCAAGGTCGCGGCCATCCTGCCTAGATCGTCCGGGTTCGGGCGCGATCCTTCGCGCAGCATGAAGCCTGCGATCCCGCACATCAGCGGGTCGCCTTCGGGTCGTGGTGTCGGGTCAAGACCTGCAGCATCGGATGGCTCTATGGGGCCTGGATCATGGCCCGCGGGGCCGGTTCGGGGTGCAATCCCCCCGGCGTGTCGCGGCATTGTCGACCGACTCGATCGACCGTGACAAGCCGGGCGCATCAGCGGATCTGATCCATTCAGCCCCTTCGCGAGGACTGATGGAGTGGTTGCGCGATGATCATCGCGCCCGATCAGCCAAGTAATGGCAGGCATTGCACTTTGGCCTTTTGCGGCACAATGTGCGGGGGGCGGCTGAGGTTCTCGCCGATTCGTTTCTCGGGACATGCCTGTGCTATCCCCTTGGCGCATGCTGACGGAGGTCTGTGCGTGCGGTTGTTTCGGTTGATTCAAAGCCGATTGGCGGTGTCCTGCGCCCCGGCGGCATTTTGCTTTTTACCGTGCCGTTGAGCGGTCTGCCTCAGACCGTGGAACGTGCGCGTTTGGAGGCGTCCGGCGAGATCATGCATCTGCTTCCGGCGCAGTACCACGTGGACCCGGCAAAGCAGGACGCCGCAGTGCTGGCGTTCCGTGATTATGGCGATGACCGCTTGGGGCGCCTGCTGGGTGCCGGCTTTGCGTCGGCGCAATTCCTCACCCCGGAGCATGCCGTCCCTTGGGGCTTCACCCGCACGCTGGTGGTTGCCCGCAAGGCGGGGCCTGTCGTGATTGATTCGACCGCCTGAAATTACAGATCCCAATCGATGCGCATCACCGCACTCTTTTTCGCCTATCTCTTCGTCTGCCTCCTGCTGGGAGCGCTTCTGACCTATCCCGTGATGGCGACCGGCTGGCTCGACGAAGACCCGCAGCGGGTCATGGGTCGCTTGGCGCAGATCTTCATCCTGCTCGGGCTCTGGCCCTTTCTCAAGCGCCTGCAGCTCGCGAATCGAACCGCGTTGGGTTACGGCATTCCAAAACCGGTCTTCCGACGCGCGCTCGCGCTCGGCTGGGTCGAAGGGGTGGCGATCCTCGCGGTGCTTGCGGCGATGCTCGTCGCGCTGGATGTTCGCCTGCCCGACGCGGATCTGGAGCTCTGGCCCTATCTGGCGAAGAAGGCGCTTCAAGCCCTGATCGGCGGGCTTCTGATCGGCGTGCTCGAGGAGACCTTCTTCCGCGGTGCGCTCTATACGGCGATCCGGCGGCGCGACGGTGTGGCCTCGGCCGTGGTCTGGACGGCGTTTCTGTACATGCTGGTCCACTTCATGAAGCCGAGCGCCTTGCCGGAGGGTGTGCTTTTCGATTGGGCGGGCGCGTTGCAGATGTTCGGCGCGGTCTTCATCGACGTCTTCCAATGGAAACATCTGAGCTCGATGGCGGCGCTCTTTATGGTCGGTGTCTTTCTGGCCTTGGTGCGCGAGCACACCGGGCACATCGCGTGGGGCATCGGGCTTCACGCCGGCTGGGTCTTCGTGATTCAGGTGACGCGCCGGATGACCGACGGCAACCCCGAGGCCCCTGCCGCCTTCCTGGTCGGCAGCTACGACGGCATCATCGGCTGGCTGGCGGCGGTTTGGATCGGCCTGCTGGCGCTGCTCTTTTGGGGATGGACGCGACGCTCGCAGCACGACGGTGCTTGAGTCGAGTGACTCGGTAAGGTGGCTGCACGGGATCAGCCGGGCATCCGCCGGTCTCAGTCGTCTTGCTGGACCCACCGGCGAACCTCGGGCAGGTGCCTGCGGCTCACCTGGAGCTGCTCCGCACAATCGCTCAGCTGGATGTAGGCGCTACCGTCCGAGCGTTTCTCCAAGCCGGAGACCCGAGCGCGCGCGACCAGTGCATTACGGTGAATGCGCAGAAAAAACGCGGTGAACTCCTGCTCCAAGGCGCGCAGTGACTCATCGATCAAGAGCTCGCCATCGACGTGACGCACCGTGACGTATTTGTGCTCGGCACGCAGAAAGATGATGTCCTCGATCTGCACGGTGCGCAGCCCGCCTCGGTAATGGGCACTGATCTCGCGCCGAGGAGCACTCCGAGCTGGTTCGCAATCCGAACCTACGACCGCCGCGACACCTCGAGTCGTCGTCGGATCCTGCACGCGCAACAGGGCCTCGAAGAGGCGCTCGCGGCTTACCGGCTTCACCAAGTAACCCGCGAGTCGGTTTGCGAATGCAAGCAAGGTCTCGTGCTCGAAGGCCGTCACCAGGATGACCGCCGGGGCGGGGTCCAGCGCGGCCAGTGCTTGCGCCGCCTCCAGCCCGTTCATGCCGGGAATCTGCACATCCAGCAACACCAGATCGATCCGCTGCGATCTGCAGATCTCGATCGCCTGCAGTCCATCGGTCGCTTCGCCGGCCAAGGCGTACCGCCCGTCGGCGTCGGCCAGCAGCCTCCGAAGCCGTTCGCGTGCCAGTGCTTCATCGTCGACGACCAGGATGTTCATAACCTTTTCCATGGATCAGGTCTGGACCGGGTTGACAATGGTGCTTCTTCGGTCGATCAGAAAATTCCGCTGGATGCGCCCGTAAAGCCTGGCGAGGCGCATTGTCAGGCTGACTTTCCAGCGCCGCGGATGCTCGCGTTAAAGATAGCTTACGATCATTTTACTCAGGTTAAAGCCGACACCGACATCGTGTGTCCGGCGTCGGCTGTCCGCTCGGTCCCGGCGCCTTGCGCGCGATCCATCCGCCGCAACGCCAGCGTGTAGAATCTTTGGATTGCACCCATTCGGATCCCGCAGATGCACCAGCCAAGCTCTTCCGCCAAACCCTGGGCCGGGCGATTCAACGCGCCGACCGACGCCTTCGTCGAAGCCTTTACCGCCTCGGTCGACTTCGACCGACGGCTCTATCGCTACGACATCCAGGGCTCGATTGCCCACGCCAGCATGCTGGCCCGTCAAGGCATCCTCAGCGACACGGAGCGCGATGCCATCGTCTCCGGACTGGAGACGGTGCGGGAGCGGATCGATGCCGGCGCCTTCGAGTGGTCGATCCCGCTCGAAGATGTCCACATGAACATTGAATCCGCTCTGACCGAGTTGATCGGCGATGCCGGCAAGAAGCTGCACACCGGGCGCTCGCGCAACGATCAGGTCGCGACCGATGTGCGGCTCTGGCTGCGCGACGAGATCGATCTGATCCGCGAGGCCATCGCACGTCTTCAAAGCGCCTTGCTGGATCTCGCCGAGCGCGAGGCCGAGACCATCATGCCCGGCTTCACCCACCTGCAGGTCGCCCAACCCGTGACCTTCGGCCATCACATGCTGGCTTGGTTCGAGATGCTGGATCGCGACCGCGAGCGCCTGGCCGATTGTCGGCGGCGCATGAACGTGATGCCGCTCGGGGCCGCGGCGCTGGCCGGCACCACCTATCCGATCGATCGGGCCTATACCGCCGAGCTGCTCGGCTTCGATCGCCCGGCGGAGAATTCCCTCGATGCGGTGTCGGACCGGGATTTCGCGATCGAATTCACGGCGGGCGCGGCCATCCTCATGATGCACCTGTCGCGTTTCTCCGAGGAGCTGATCCTCTGGTCGTCGAGTCAATTCGGCTTCATCGAGCTGTCAGACAGCTTCTGCACCGGCTCCTCGATCATGCCGCAGAAGAAGAACCCCGACGTACCCGAGCTGGTCCGCGGCAAGAGCGGGCGTATCTTCGGACATCTGATGGGGCTCTTGACCCTGATGAAGGGCCAGCCCCTGGCCTACAACAAGGACAATCAAGAGGACAAGGAGCCCCTCTTCGACACGGTCGACAATCTCAAGGGCTCGCTCAAGGTCTATGCCGAGATGATGTTGATGTGCGAGGTCGCCTGCAACCGCGAGCGAATGCGCTCGGCCGCCGCGCAAGGCTTCAGCACCGCGACCGATCTCGCCGATTATCTGGTGCGCAAAGGCATCCCCTTCCGCGATGCGCACGAGATCGTCGGCAAGGCAGTCGGGCTGGGTGTGCGGGAAGGTCGGGATCTTGCCGAGCTGACGTTGGAGGAGCTGCGCGGTTTCTCGGACGCGATCGAGGCCGACGTCTTTGCGGTGCTGACGCTGGATGGCTCGGTCGCCGCACGCGATCACCTCGGCGGGACGGCCCCGGCGCAGGTGCGCGCCGCGATTGTCAGGGCACGTGCCCGCTTGGCCGACATGGGCACCGGCGATGCCGGATAGTCTGGATCAGCTCAACGCACGTCTGCTCGCCTTCGCCCGCGAACGCGATTGGGAGCAGTTCCACTCGCCCAAGAACCTCGCCATGGCCCTGGCCGGCGAGGCCGGCGAGCTGCTCGAACACTTCCAATGGCTGAGCGAGCAACAGAGCGCCGAGCTGAGTGCCGAGACGAAGCGGAAGGTCGCCCACGAGCTGGCCGACATCCTCAACTACCTGGTCCGCCTGGCCGAGCGGCTGGACATCGACCTGCTCGCCGCCGCGGACGAGAAGATCGCCATCAACGCCGCACGTTATCCGGCCGACAAGGTACGCGGGGATGCGCGGCGGGCGAGCGAGTATGGAGACGAGGGAAGCGTGGAGGGGGCTGCTTGATGACGCGTGCCGTAGGAGGTCGGGCATGAAAGATCTTGACGACATCATCAGCGCGTTGCCGGCTCAGCGCCGTGCAAC
The DNA here is from genome assembly GCF_041903745.1 of Thiocapsa sp. C2-2m. Lineage (NCBI taxonomy): Bacteria > Pseudomonadati > Pseudomonadota > Gammaproteobacteria > Chromatiales > Chromatiaceae > Thiocapsa > Thiocapsa sp. C2-2m. The sequence goes on from NZ_JBBWVD010000049.1 coordinate 19,591, forward strand.
GATCGAAGCGCGCGCTGCCGTGCTGATCCCCGAACAGAAAGCGCCCCTCTTGCACAGTGCATTGACGGGAGAGGCATCGCGGGATCTCCAAGAGACATCTGAGCTGACCGCGGAGCGCATTGCGGAATTGTCCGGGGTTGGAGATGAGGATATGTCCCGGCCCGAATGACGGGCCGACATCTCCTTTTCCAAGCTGCGCGAGGAGATCGCCGCGATGGGCTGATTCCTGGATCTTGTGGCCACCGATCAAAGGGGCTCGGCCGAAGCGGTAACGCATGGGGCCACGGCATGCCGCTTGAGCCCGCGGACCCATTGCGGACCCATTTAGGACGTCGCAGAGAGAATTTCCGGATTGGCGCGACACGGGGATCCGAGGACTTACTCTGTTCCGCCACCGGTCTTACGGGCATGCAACGCCAGGGCGGCGTCGTACTCTTTGTCCAGGTCCATCCCGGAGCCCATGTTGGGGTCGAACGTCTTCAGCCCGACATGCATCATGCAGACGATCTGAAGACCGGAAAACTCGCCAGGCGTCAGCTTGAGGGTGTAGCGCTGTTCGGGATCGTTGACATTTAGCCCGCTCTCACCAAGGGTTGCCATCTCCATCACGATGGGTCCCAGTTCCGCTTGACTCATGCCCTCGAATCGCTCAAGTGCACCGAGACAGTAGAACAGTGCGTCATGGCGGAGCTCGGTGATCGCCTCGTCGCGGAATTGGCGATTCGCAATCGAGCGCCGGGCGTCTTTGGCTTTTTCCGCGATCTCGCCATGGGGCGACAATTCCAGTACGCGAATGAGGAGCCGGTCTGCCTCCGCGCGATGACCCTCGGGGTCCTCGGCGAGCAGTGTTTGCCCCAGCGTCAGCAGGATGATGGGATCGTCGGGCGCCAGCGTCATGGCTTCCCTCAAGGTCTTAATGGCACGGGCGTGGTCGCCGGTCATCACCTGAAGCGTGCCCAGGGTGCGCAAGGCGTAGGGGTTTTGCGGGTCAAGCTCGACGGCTCGTTCGAGAACCGGACAGGCACGCGTCGGATCGTTTGCGCGAAGTAAGGCGACGCCAAGTGCAATCCAGGAGTTGGCGTGGTCGGGCGCCACCTCCGTCGCGCGACGAAGCATGTCTTGCGCATCTTCCAGGCGGCCCTGGTCACTGTAGACCATCCCCAGATTGTAAAGCGCCTCATGGTCTGCCGGGTTTGCCTGAAGCAGACTCTGCAACATCGGCAAAGCGGTGGCGTAATCACCGGCCTTCAGCAGATCGATGATGGCGCCAAAGGGCGCCTGATCCGCTTCGACGGGCATCCAGGTCACGATGATCTTGCCATCGACGAACTCGACCGTGGTCTCCCCGCCCTGGCCCTCGTACTGCTTTCTAAAATACTTGGTCACGTGCTTCCGAAAGCCATCCGTTCCGATGGTTCGACCGGCTTTCGGGATCAGCGACACGTCAAAGTCTTGCTCGCTGATGACGTAGTTGATGGGCTGTGACATGAGGATCCTTCGCGAAAGAAACGGATTAGGTCAAGGGAAGCCACTTCAGCCACGGCTCCAGGCCGAGCCTGGCGGCCCAGGCGGTGATGAGCGCCCGATCATCGACCGCCTCGCTGTCCGGCGGTGGAAGCTCCGAGAGCAGATCCAAGCCAATTTGTTCAAGTCCAGCCGCTCGATACGGAACCGCAAGATGGGGTTCGCCCAAGAGTTCGCTGACACCGATCGCAAAAGCCGCATTCATGGCGCGATTGGCACTGGTGATGCGCGTCGGAAACGGCGCCATCTGCTCCGGCGCCAAGACCTTGACGTTGGTCGCAAGTTGTTCCCTGAGCGACTGCGCTTGGGGTGAACGCAGTGACGGGTAATTCCGATAGAGGGTGTAGTCCACCAGGAGGCCCGTCGGACAGGAACGCAGCTGGAGAATCAGGCTGTCGAACAAGAAATCGCTCAAGCCCTTCAGCCGATCGCGTGGCAGGCGTGGATGCAACGTCGCCACCTCATCGACCAACTCATCACGGGAGGCTGGGTCACCGGCGAGTTGAAAGCGCTTCTCGATCGGGTGCCGAAACATCCTGATCGCGTGTCCGGCCTCGACCGCAATCGGATAGTCGGGTGACGGCGCCCCTGGCTGATAGGCGATCAGATGGATGGGGCTGTCGGCTGTCGCCATCCGAACCGTCGCGAGCACCTTCAGTGACGGATCCTCCACGAACGAGACCGGGTAGCCACTCAGGCTTTCAAGCGTGTCGAGGATCTCCCGCGTGGCGGGCAAGAGTGCGGATCGATTCATCTGATGCCAAACATCCTGGGTATCACGAACTGGATCACATTGCGCAGCGTCCTGCCCGCAGGGTAGGCAACTGGTCTAAGCGGCGATGACCAAGACTACCATAGGAAATACTCGGCGCAGCTTCAGCTTCGGTGAGTTCTCCCTCCCTGTGGTCCGCCGATGCCGCTGCGGGCAAGGTCCGGAAGCGTTTCGGGTCGAGTTTTGCCCGAGGCCATGATCACGGGCTGGTATGTGTGCGGAGATGCCTGTGGATGATATGCTCAGGCCACTTGACAGCAAACCCTCGAAGGATCCAGGTACCTGTGGCCGCACCGTCGGGACAGCGATGGATCAATACCGAGAAGGCTCGCTATGACCGGGTCGTCCTGGAACAGGACCTGTTCGGCGCATGGAACCTGATCGCCTGCAGGGGTGCGCTCGCGCCATGGCGGGGGCGGGTGACCGCGCTCATGTCGATGGATGCCGGCGTCGCGGCGCCGGATGGATCGCGTAGCGAAGGCCGCAGCACAGGCCCGTGACACCTCCGCACGACAGGCCGGCGTGATGAACGCACCCGCTGCAGAAGGCTTCATCGGCTCGCCAAATGATTGTGAGCCGTGCCCGATTGCCACTGTATTGAAGCGCCCAGGATGAAGCTCCTCGACAACACCAACAGTCTGCTCGGTGACGACCTCAAGCAGACCCTGCAGCCCGGCGCACGGCTGAAGATCGCCGCCTCCTGCTTCTCGCTCTACGCCTTCGAGGCGCTGAAGACCGAGCTGTCCAAGATCGACAGCCTGCAGTTCATCTTCACCGCGCCCACCTTCGTCGCCGCTGACGTCACCGACCGCCTGCGCAAGGAACGGCGCGAGTTCTTCATCCCCAAGCTCAGACGCGAAACCAGCCTCTACGGCACCGCGTTCGAGATCCACCTGCGCAATCAGCTCACCCAGCGCGCCATCGCCCGCGAGTGCGCGCAGTGGATTCGCCAGAAGGCCCGCTTCAAATCCAACTGCACCAAGGCGCCGATGCAGGCCTTTGCCCATGTCGGCACTGACGGCGGCGACGCGGCCTACATGCCGCTGAGCGGTTTCACCGTGACCGATCTCGGCTATCAAAAGGGCGATGCCGTCTCCAACTTCGTCAACCGCTTTGACGAAGCCGCGCACACCAACAGCTACCTGCAGCTGTTCGATCAGATCTGGCGCGACCCCGAGCAACTGGCCGAGGTCACCGACGCCATCTGCAACCACATCGAATCGGTCTATCAGGAGAATGCGCCCGAGCGCATCTACTTCCTGATGCTCTATAACCTCTTCCGCGAGTTCCTCGACGACATCACCGAGGACGTGCTGCCCAATGATCTTACCGGCTATCAAGACAGCCTGGTCTGGCAGAAGCTGTTCAACTTCCAGCGCGATGCCGCCACCGGCCTGATCAACAAGCTTGAGACCTACAACGGCTGCATCCTCGCCGACAGCGTCGGCCTGGGGAAGACCTTCACCGCGCTCGCGGTGATCAAATACTACGAGCTGCGCAACAAGTCCGTCCTGGTCCTCTGCCCGAAGAAGCTCGCCGACAACTGGCGCAACTTCAACGCCAACCTCAAGACCAACCTGTTCGCCAAGGACCGCTTCAACTACGACGTCCTCTGCCATACCGATCTCTCGCGCAGCCGTGGCGAGTCCTTCGGCATCCCGCTCGACCGCGTCAACTGGGGCAACTACGATCTCGTCGTCATCGACGAATCGCACAACTTCCGCAACAACGAGGTCTACAAGGATCGCGAGACCCGCTATCAGAAGCTGATGAACAAGGTCATCCGCGACGGCGTCAAGACCAAGGTGCTGATGCTCTCCGCGACCCCGGTCAACAACCGCTTCACCGACCTGCGCAATCAGCTCGCGCTCGCCTATGAGGGCCAATCCGAGGCCCTGTCCGCGAAGCTGCGCAGCAACAACAGCGTCGAGGAGATCTTTCGCCAAGCCCAGAAGGCCTTCAACAGCTGGTCGCAACTCCCGCCAGACCAGCGCACCACTGCGAGCATCCTCAAGACCCTGGACTTCGACTTCTTCGAGCTGCTCGACGCGGTCACCATCGCCCGCTCGCGCCGCCACATCGAGACCTTCTACGACACCCGCGACATCGGCCCCTTTCCCGAGCGCCTCAAACCCCGCTCGCATCACTGCCCGATCACCGCGCGCCCCGATGTGATGGACCTGAACGCGATCTTCGAGCGCCTGACCGCGCTCAAGCTCGCCGTCTACGCCCCGGTCAGCTACATCCTGCCGTCCCGGCTCGCCCACTACGAGGCGCTCTACGACACCCAGACCTCGGGCGGACGTGGCCGACTGCGCCAAGTCGACCGCGAGCGCAGCCTGCAGGCGCTGATGACCGTCAACTTGCTCAAGCGTCTGGAAAGCTCGGTCGAGGCCTTCCGCCTCACCCTGCGCGCCCTAAGCGGCAAGATCCGCCACACACTCGACGTCATCGAGCGCTACGAGACCGGCAGCGGCAACCCACGAGGGACCGACGCTGGGGCAAGCATCGAGGCTGGATTCGAGACCCACCTCGCCGGCCTCGACCCGGACGATGACGACCTCGGCGGCCTTGGTGACTTCACCGTCGGCAAGAAGATCCAGATCCGCCTCGCCGACATGGACCGGCTCTCCTGGCAACGCGAGCTGCGCGCCGATCTCGCACTCATCGATGAACTGCTCGCCTCCATGGACCAGGTCGGCCCCGAGGACGACAGCAAGCTGCAGCATCTCAAACAGACCCTGCTCGCCAAGCTCGACCAACCGATCAACCCCGGCAACCGCAAGGTGCTGCTGTTCACCGCCTTTGCCGACACCGCCAACTATCTCTTCGCCCAGCTCGCGCCCTGGCTGCACCGCGAGCGCGGCCTGCACAGTGGTCGTGTCACCGGCTCCGACGCGCCCAAGACCACGCTCAAGGGCCGCTACGACTACCAATCCGTGCTGACCCTGTTCTCGCCCCGCTCGAAAGAAAAGGCGTTGATCCTGCCCGACGAGCCCCACGAACTGGACCTGCTGATCGGCACCGATTGCATCTCCGAAGGCCAGAACCTGCAAGACTGCGACACCCTGATCAACTACGACATCCACTGGAACCCGGTGCGCATCATCCAGCGCTTCGGGCGCATCGACCGCATCGGCTCGCCCAACGCCCGCATCCAGCTCATCAACTACTGGCCCGACATCAGCCTCGATGAGTACATCAACCTCAAGGAGCGGGTCGAGAACCGCATGGTCATCGCCGACGTCACCGCCACCGGCGACGACAACGTGCTGACCGCCAAGAGCAACGACATCGCCTACCGCAAAAACCAGCTCAAGCGCCTACAGGACGAGATCATCGAACTGGAAGACGCCAAGGCCGGCGTCTCGATCACTGATCTCGGCCTGAACGACTTCCGCATGGACCTGCTGCAGTACGTCCAGGCGCATGGCGAGCTGGATCAACTGCCCTTCGGCCTGCATGCCATCGTGCCCGCCCAGACCCCGCTCGGCTTGCACCCCGGGGCCATCTTCGCGCTCAAGAACATCCACGACAGCGTCAACGTCCAGCAGCAAAACCGCCTGCACCCCTACTATCTGGTCTATATCGGCGACGACGGCGAGATCATCGCCGACCACACCGAGGTCAAGCGCCTGCTCGACCTGATCCGCGCCAGTTGCAAGGGCCAGCCCGAGCCAGTCGGGGCGCTGTGCCGGCTGTTCAACGAACGCACCCAGGACGGCCGTCGCATGGAGCGCTACTCCGAGCTGCTCAGCCAGGCCATCCGCTCGATGATCGAGGTCAAGGAGGAGCAGGACATCGACAGCCTCTTCGGCGGCGGACGCACCACGGCTTTGACGACCACCATTCAGGGGCTGGATGACTTTGAGTTGATTGCGTTTTTGGTCATTATGAAGGATGAGGGCGGAAGGATGAGGGATGAGGGATGAGGGATGAGGGTGGTGCTTTGGACTTGAGGGTTCGGACTAAGGCGTTTGCTTTGCGGGTCATTCGGGTGTTTGGTGCTTTGCCGAACACGATTGAGGCGCAGGTGATTGGGAAACAGGTCTTACGGTCTGGTACTTCGGTGGGTGCGCACTATCGGGAGGCGTGTCGTGCTCGTTCTGATGCGGAATTCATTAGTAAGATTGAAGGTGGATTGCAGGAACTGGAGGAGACTTGCTACTGGCTCGAATTGCTAGTGGAAAGCGGCATCGTCCCGGAAAGAAAACTCAGCGACCTAATGGCCGAAGCAAACGAGCTAACAGCAATCCTAGTCACCTGCGTCAAGAAAACCAAACAAAGAAAGGCCAGATGAATTCATCCTTCATCCTTCCTAATTCATCCTTCCTCTACGCCTGGCCGCCAGCCGCCGCCTTTGGCCGCGTCATCCCCAAGGCCAAGCTCTACGAGCATGCCAGCGCCAACCGGGCGCTGAAGGAGGGCTTCGTGCGGGAGGTCGAGCAAATCCTCTGGTCGCACAAGCTGGCCCCCGAGACCATCAACCTGGCGGCCACCGAGGCGGTGACAGAGATCCAGGTGTTTCGTATCGTGCAGAAGACGGCGGTGCTGGACCGAGAGCTGCTGCGCGCGATCGACAAGGCGATTCCCTTTCCGCTGATCTTCGAGCTGAGCCATGCGGCCCGCATCCAGCTCGCCGCCGCCTGGAAACGCCCGAGCGAAGCCGACCGCGCCCGCTGGGTGATCGGCGATTACTTTGAAGCCGACTGGCTGCCCGAGGACGCGCCCCGCCAGCCGTTACCGGTGGCAACGACGCTTGGCGCACTCTATGAGGCGCTGCTGAGTCCGCTGGTCGAGCGGCAGACAGCGGGGGTGGTGCCCGGTGCGGCGTCTGCTGTGGCCGAGGCGCCGCAAAGCTATGCTCATCCGCAGGCGCACGATGAGCCGGTGTCGCTGGAGGCACGCATCGCGCGCGCCGAGGCGATCAAGACAAAGATGCGTGACGTCGAGCGGATCAAGGCGCGGCTAGCGCGCGAGAGACAATTCAACCGGCGCGTGGCAATCAACGCCGAGCTGCGCGCCGCCAAACAAGCACTCGCGCAGTTGACAGCGGGCGAGCCCGTTGCCGCTGCGACGAACGATTGAGAGCACACACATGGACAAACTGAAGATGCACAGCCCCGACCTGAGCCAAGACAACATCGCGAAGCTTCGCGAGCTGTTCCCCGGCTGTGTGACTGAGGCGCGCGATGAGGCGACGGGGCAGATACGTCTAGCTGTAGATTTTGATCAGCTCAAGCAGGAGCTAAGCGACCATATCGTTGACGGAGCGCAGGAACGATATCGGTTGGATTGGCCTGGGAAGAGAAATGCTCTACTGTTATCTAATACTGTCATTAAAAAGGCATTGAGGCCTTTTAGACAAGAGAGCGTAAACTTTGACAATACTCAGAACCTATTTATTGAGGGTGACAACCTCGAAGTTCTCAAGCTGCTCCAGGATAATTATCTCGGAAAAATTAGAGTTATTTACATTGACCCCCCATACAATACAGGAAGCGATCTTATCTACAAAGATAATTTTTCAATAGACTGTGGTACGTTCCTTCATCAATCTCAGCAAAAAGATGAAATGAATAATCTGCTACTTGCAAACCCTAAGACGAATGGCCGATTCCACTCAGATTGGCTAAGTATGATCTATCCTAGATTGAGAGTGGCAAGAAATCTATTATCTGACGATGGCGTTATATTTATCAGTATTGATAACAACGAAATATCTGAACTAAAAGCCATATGCGATGAGATTTTTGGCGCCCAAAATTTGGTCGGCATATTCAAGTGGAACAAAACTAGTAAAGCGCCAACCTTGAGCCGCAAAATTCGTGAAAAATTTGAGTACGTTCTTTGCTATGAGAAAGGGTTTTTAACAGAACTGAAAGGACCTGACTCATACAACGAGGCGGCGCCGTTGTTTAATAGTGGAAACCCAGTTAAGAAAATTCAGTTTCCGGAGGGGTCGGTTGAATTTCTTTTTAGTGATGGGGTCTATACTAAGGGCTCATATGGAAAAGCTGGAAAGGTAGTTACGCTGCATGAGGATTTAGAGGTGCGTAATCAAAAAAATACTCAAGCCTTTACAATGTCCGCAAGATTCAAATGGAGCCAGGAAACGGCCTTGTTCATTATCCCGGCCACCGCCTTCAGGCCGCGACCGGCATCAGATAGGGTAGCTTGGGCGGGCGTGGCCGGTGGCGTCGCGGTCGCGGCGGCAGAGGCACGCGAAGGAGGAGCT
>NZ_JBBWVD010000050.1:0-27997 GCF_041903745.1 Thiocapsa sp. C2-2m
TTTGGGCTGCAGGCCCTTGAGTCGAAGGTGCTTGAGATGGGCTTCGTAGTGGCGCTTGAATTGCTCTTCGCAGGAGACGGACATACTGGCGTAACCCCATGATGTGGAAAATACACCCCTCTCGAGCGAGGGCATGAGGTGACATTCTAAGACTGACGCCGACCGCGGGCTTCCTCCGCGTAGCGGCTTCGTCCAACAAACGGTTAGATCGTCGCTCGCTGCGCTCGGACGATCTAACCTTATTCGTTGTGCCAATAGAGAATCTTGAGCTTGTCGCGGCTGCGATTGCAGAAGACGAACAGATGATCCGAGAACGGATCGGCCTGAAGCACATCGACCACCAAGGCCGCAAGACCGTCGATCTGTTTGCGCATGTCCGTGGCCCCTGCAGCCAGATACACCTGCGTCTGTCCGCCAAAGCCGATCATGCCGCCGTCCGCTGCGCGAGCATCTCCACCACCCGCGCGAGCGTGGCGCCATCGAACCCGGGCGGGACCTCCAGGCGCACGCCGCCACCGAAGACGACGGTCAGCACCCGAGCACTGCGCGCCGGCTCGAGGGCGTCGCCGAACTGCACCGGCAGCAAGCGTACCGGCGACTCGGCGCGGGATCGCGCCGGCCCGCCGCCGGCTTGGTGCTCCTGGCGGAAGACCGCTCGCCACCGATATAGACTCCCGGTCGAAATCCCGTGGCGCTCGCAGTACTGCGCCTGCGTCAGACCGCTGCCCGGCCAGCCCCCGACCAACTCCCGCCACTGCTCGCGACTGCGCCGCTTCTCTGCCATGCTCTTCCCCTCGGTGCGTGGAACATGGCGGCATCTTGCAGATCGCGCAGCACGCGGGATAGATGTATTTCGCTGGACGCTTACGGTGGATGCTCAGGCGCACGTCATCCAGCACCACGGCCGGCGTGGTCGTGCTTTGCAGCAGCGCGTGGAGTTGATTCTTCGCCCGCGTGCGATCGACCACCAACGCATCCAGGCGCCGGGCGCAGGCGCGCAGCTCCAGTGCCTCGGTCGCCGGGCGCCGCCATGGCTCGAATGGCATGCGCCGGGCAAACTGCGCCAGCACCCCGGCATCGACCGCATCGCTCTTGTTGCGCGTCTGCAAGGCCTCGGCAAAGCGCTTGGCGGCCTTGGGGTTGAGCACCATGAGCGCCAACCCGGCCGCATCGATGGCCAGTGCCAGGTCCAGGTGATAGCTGCCGGTCGCCTCCAGGCAGACCCGCTCCACCCGCGCACCTTGCAAGACCTTAATCAGCGCGGTATGACCGCTTGGCGTGTTGGCAAACTCGCGGACCTTGCCGAGCTTCTCCTCGGTACTGACGGCCAGCGCCAGGGTCTTGTGGGCCACATCGATTCCGGCTGTATTCATCGTCTGTCTCTTCAGGATGCAACGCGATATTATGATTCCCGGTTCCCCGACCCTGTACCATCGCCTACCGACCTTGTGTATGCAGGCTCATGGACACGTCCACGGCCTCGGATACTCTCCGGCATGGGCGAAGAGGGCGGGGAGCCCATCTACATGCAAGCTCTGAACAGCGGAACACGACATCCAGGCTTCAGGGGCGAACGGCTTCCCGGGCACTCTTCATCAAATCCGTTGATCGCTTTCCTTGTCAATCCCTTCAGAACAGAACATACAAGGGGCGAATGAATTCGCCCGTAGGAACGGTCCTCGACGAGAGCGTATTTTTCCACAATAGTCCTTGTCGTAATCGACAACGACAACGACAACAACAACGATTAGGATCCGGCTGCGTGGGCGAATCAATTCGCCCCTATACCCGACACCCCGCCATGTCGGTCATGTGGGGGAATCAATTCGCCCGCGTGGCGGGCGGGACGGAGGGATTCGCAGGCGGCTCGGCCGACGCCGGGGCGTCCAGCAACCCCGCAGGCATCGGCGGTACGGGCAGCATACCCATCGGGTCGCGCACGTAGGACGGGAAATCCGGATTGGTCCAGCCCGCTTTGGCCAGCTTGCTCTCGGGCGGACGCAGGCGCGAGGTGTAATCGAGCACGGCCGCCTGGTGACGCGGCGTGAAGCCGTCGATCTGCTTGACCATTTTGGGGTCGGAGTTCTTGCGTCGACCCATGCGGATCGCATCGAACTGGCGCATCAGATAGAGATAGTGCTGACCAGCTATCGCGGGGATGTGCTCCGCCTCGTTGCCCTCCCCGTTGTCGCCGTGACACTTGGTACATTGCTCCGCGTAGACCTCCTGTCCCAACGCCAAATCCACCCCGGGCCCGACCCCGTTCGCGGGAGCCATCGGAAGTTGCGCCACATAGGCCGCTACGTCGGCGACGCTCTGAGGGCCACCGAGGATACGCGGCACCGAGAAGGGATACATGAGCGGGTTGTCGCGATTGCGCGCCCGAATATCCGCAAGCTGCTTGATGATGACGGTACGCAACTGTCCGGCAATCTGCGGATAGGTCCCGTCGGGCGCACCCCAGCCTTCCGGACGATGGCAGACCGCACAGGTCAGATAAACCCTGCGTCCGTTCTCCGGATCGGGCGTCAGCGCCATCACCTGCTCGTATTCGAGCCGGGCGGTTTCGGCCGGGGTGTCGGTCGGGGCGGGTTCTTGGGCATAGGCCGCCGTCGAGACGAAGGCCGACAGAACGATGGGCAGGACGATCGCATATAGGGATCGAGACATCTTGACCTCCAAACGAAGAGACCGGGACCGGAACGGCTACAGGATGCTTGACCCCGGCGCGACATGGAAGATCCGCAGGCCGCGGGGCCGGCAACCCGGCGCAAGCCCGGGATGAGCACTGGAAAAACGAGCCGCATCGCCGCGGCCCGTCAAGGCATGCCCGATCGAAGCGGCCTCAGAGGCCCTTCAATCCGCTCGTCACGTTGGCCTGGAAGATGGCCTTGTGCACGTCGCCGATGCTGAGCATACCGACCAGCCGCCCCTCGTCCGCAACCGGGATGCGCCGGAAGTTATGCCTCACCATCACGGTCGCCGCGCGCAGCACATGCATCTCGGGATCGACCGTCACTGGATTGGGTGTCATCAGCTCCTCGGTCTTCAACCCCAGGGTCTCCGAGTAGCGTGCCATCTCCTTGTCGAGGTCGACCGAATGCATCCCCTCGGCGACGAGCTTGTCGAGCTTCGGAAACAGGGTGTGCAGCAGATCCCGCTCGGCGATGATGCCGACCAACTTTTCATCGCCGTCGACCACGGGCAGACCATGAAAGCGATAGAGACACATCAAGGACGCCACCTCGACGATCCGGGTATCGGGATTCACCGAGCGAACCGATCGACTCATCACATCTTTGACTTTCATCTAGGCCATCCTCCGTTGTGTTGTTGTCGGCCGCATTCGCGAGACAGAGGCGCACGTCTCGCGACGGCCGTCCGGGCATTATAGACCGGGCGCACATGGGTTTTTCGCCGCATTCCACGCCCCGCCCAGATCCCGCCGACACCCGTAAGCCCGACGACGAACCCTCGCCCGGTTTGACGCCACCGGTTTTATCCACAGGCCATCCACAGCCTGATCTACCGGTTTTACACAAGATATTGTGGTTGACGGATCCATTAACCAGCATATATTGTGTCCATCGCCTAGTGCAGCTCGGGCAGCTCGGCAGATATGTCGAGACCGTTCGTTGTCGTTGTCGTTGTCGTTGTCGTTGTCGTATCGATCGTCGATGACGACAACGACAACGAAGATGATCTCGGACGGTCTCGAAATCTCCGCACCACTCCGCTAGCGCCCGCTCGGCCGTCGAGGCCACGGACCATCCTTATAGACCGACCCCGCCGTCACACCGCATCCCAGGAGGAGCCATGTCCACCGAGAGCCCGTCATTGGTCGAATCCACGCCCGCCGAAGACGCCGTCGCCCGCCCCGGACAGCCCGCGAAGCCGAACCCGAACCCGGCCCGGCACAGCGACTCGGCTCCCGAGATCACCGCCCATACCCCGGGCAAGGTCCAGGTCATCCGGCGCAACGGCAAGGTCACCCACTTCGACGCCAACAAGATCATGGTCGCCATGACCAAGGCGTTCCTCGCCGTGGAGGGCGGTTCGGCGGCGGCCTCCAGCCGTGTTCACGACCGGGTGCGCGAGCTCGCCGAGCAGGTGACCTCGGCCCTGACACGCCGCCTGCCCGGCGGCGGCACCGTCCATATCGAGGACATCCAGGATCAAGTGGAGTTGGCGCTGATGCGGGCCGGCGAGCACAAGGTCGCGCGCGATTACGTCCTCTACCGCGAGGCCCGCGCCCGCGAGCGTGCCGAACGTGCAGCGGCGAGCACGCCTGCCGAGGCCGCGCACCCGCTCTCCGTGACGCTCGCCGACGGCAGCACCCGCCCGCTGGATGTCGTGCGCCTGACGCGTCTGCTCGACGAGGCCTGTCGCGATCTCGACGCGGTGGACGCACAGGCCATCCTGACCGACACCCTGCGCAATCTCTTCGACGGGGTGCGCGAGGCCGATGTCGGACAGGCGCTGGTGATGTCTGCCCGCGCCAGGATCGAAAAAGACCCCCAGTACAGCCAGGTCGCCGCCCGACTGCTGCTCGACGTGCTGCGGAGGGAAGCGCTGGGCTTCCTCGGGCTCGCCGTTGGTGTCGAGACCCAGGCGGATCTCGCCGAGCGCTACAGCGACTATCTGACGGCCTATATCAAGCGCGCCGCCGACCTGGAGCATCTCGACCAGCAGCTCGCCCGCTACGACCTCGTCCGCCTTGGCGCTGCGCTTAAGCCCGAGCGTGATCTGCAGTTCACCTATCTTGGCCTGCAGACCCTCTACGACCGCTATTTCATCCACACCGCCGACGGCATCCGCTTCGAGCTGCCCCAGGCCTTCTTCATGCGCGTCGCCATGGGGCTGGCCATCAACGAGATCGACCGCGAGACCCGCGCCATCGAGTTCTACGAGCTGCTCTCGAGCTTCGACTTCATGAGCTCGACCCCCACGCTCTTCAACTCCGGCACGCTGCGCCCCCAGCTCAGCTCCTGCTATCTCACCACCGTCCCGGACGACCTCGACGGCATCTTCGGGGCCATCAAAGACAACGCCCTCCTGTCGAAATTCGCCGGCGGCTTAGGTAACGACTGGACCCGCGTACGCGGCATGGGCGCGCACATCAAGGGGACCAACGGCAAGAGCCAGGGCGTGGTGCCCTTCCTGAAGGTGGCTAACGATACGGCGGTGGCGGTCAACCAGTGCTTCGCACCGGAGACCACCGTCTTCACCGCCGACGGCCCCAAGCCGATCGCGGACGTACGGGTCGGCGATCTGGTGCTGGGTCAGCGCGGACGCTATCGCGAGGTCACGGAGCATTTCACCTACGACCAGAAGGACGCCCCCATGGTTCGGGTGGCGGTCAAGCATTCGGTCAATGACCTGACCGTCACCGCCGGTCATCCCTTCTGGGCCATCCAAGGCGTGCCGATGGAGCAGTCCATCGAACGCACGCTCGGCCAGATCGAGCAGGCCCGTTTCCGGCCCGAATGGGTCGAGGCCGGCCAGCTGACGCGCGGAGACTACGTGGCTCAGGTCATCCCCGCCGAGGTGGTTCCGGTCCCGGAGCTCACCCAAGCGGATGCACGCTTCTACGGCATTCTGCTCGGCGACGGGCACCTCACGCGCGGCTACGAATTCGGTGTCTCGGGCAACCCGGGGCGCGACAGCGGACATCTCCAGTTCGTCCGCGACTATCTCACCGAGCGCGGGATCCACTTTTGGGAGAACGGGCGGGGTAATAAATACATCCAGATCAAGTGGGCCGTCGGCAGGGGCTTGGCCCGCTGCGCGACCACCGGCCGCTATGTCGGACTGGACGAGGCCCATCTGCCCTTCAGCTATGAGGATCTCTACGACGCACGCGGCAAGAAACGCATCGCACGCCGCTTCAGCCATCTGCCGCACGATCAGGCGCTGGCGCTCGTCCAGGGACTTCTGGAAACCGACGGCGGAATAAGCCGCGGCAAAGAGATCACTTTCACCAGCACCTCCGCCGCGCTCGCCGAGGGCTTGCGTTATCAGCTCCTGCGACTCGGCATCCCCTGCGCCGGTCAGTATCGCGAGCGCGACAATGCCCACACGGGCACACGCGGTGACGGCTCGGTGGTCTCCTTCACCGGCACCGTCCGCGCCTTCGACCTGCGCATCCCGGCCGTGCCCGAGATCGCCGAGCTGGTCGGCATCCCGGCGCTCACCAAACAGAATTGGTTCCGCTTGGGTAATTGGATCTTCACGCGGGTCAAATCGGTCACCTCCATCGCGCCGGTGCCGGTGGTCCATGATCTCAAGGTGGAAGGTGACCGAACCTATATGACGGCCGCAGCGCTGGTGTCGAATGGCGGCAAGCGTAAGGGCGCCGTCTGCGCCTATCTCGAAACCTGGCACGTCGACATCGAAGAATTCCTTGATCTGCGTAAGAACACCGGCGACGACCGCCGCCGCACCCACGACATGAACACCGCCAACTGGGTGCCGGATCTCTTCATGAAGCGGGTCGCCGAGGATCAGCACTGGACCCTCTTCTCGCCCGACGAGACCCCGGACCTGCACGACCTGACCGGACTGGCGTTCGAGCAGGCGTATGTCGGCTACGAGGAGCGTGCCGCGCGTGGCGAGCTGCGGGTCAGCAAGCGGATCAAGGCCGTCGACCTCTGGCGCAAGATGCTCGCCATGCTTTTCGAGACCGGACATCCCTGGATCGCCTTCAAGGATCCGTGCAACGTGCGCTACACCAATCAGCATGTCGGGGCCGTGCACAGCTCCAACTTGTGCACTGAAATTACCCTGCATACCAATGACTTAGAGATCGCCGTCTGCAATCTCGGCAGCGTCAATCTGGCCGCGCACGTGACCGAAAAGGGGCTCGACACCAAGCGGTTGCAGAAGACCGTCAGCACCGCCATGCGGATGCTCGACAACGTCATCGACTACAACTTCTACAACGTCCCGCAGGCGCGCAACTCCAACCTGCGGCACCGTCCGGTCGGGCTTGGCATCATGGGCTTCCAGGACGCCCTCTATAAGCTGCGCATCCCCTACCCAACTCTGGAGGCCGTTCAGTTCGCCGACCACAGCATGGAGGCCTTCAGCTATTTCGCGATCCAGGCCAGCACGGATCTCGCGCAGGAACGAGGGCGCTATCAGAGTTTCGAAGGCTCGCTCTGGAGCCGCGGAATCCTGCCGATCGACAGCATCAAACTGCTCGCAGAGGCGCGCGGTAACTATCTGCAGATGGACACCGGCACGACCCTGAACTGGGACGCCCTGCGCGAGCGGGTCCGCACCGTCGGCATGCGCAACTCCAACTGCATGGCCATCGCCCCAACCGCGACCATCAGCAACATCGTCGGCGTCAGCCAGTCAATCGAGCCGACCTATCAGAACCTCTTCGTCAAATCCAACCTCTCGGGCGAGTTCACGGTGGTTAACCCTTACCTGGTGGTCGACCTGAAGGAACGCGGCCTTTGGGATTCGGTGATGGTCAACGATCTCAAATACTACGACGGCTCGATCCAGCAGATCGACCGCATCCCGGACGATCTGAAGGAACTCTACGCCACCGCCTTCGAGGTCGACGCCCGCTGGCTGGTGGAGGCCGGCAGCCGCCGCCAAAAGTGGCTCGACCAAGCCCAGAGCCTCAACCTCTACATGCGCGAGCCCAGCGGCAAAAAGCTCGACAATCTCTACAAGCTGGCGTGGGTGCGGGGTTTGAAGACAACCTACTACCTGCGGTCCATGGGCGCCACCCATGTCGAGAAGTCCACGATGGACGACACCGGGAAGGCCAATCGCCTCAGCGCGGTCGGCGGCAATTATCTCTCGCTCGAGGCAAAGGGCAACGGCGCCGCTGCCCCGGCAGCCTGCTCGATCCTCGACCCCGAGTGCGAAGCCTGCCAGTAGGGGCGACTTCAGTCGCCCGGTATCGGAGAGGGCGACTGAAGTCGCCCCTACCCGCCCCTATACCGCCCCTTCCCGCCCCACACGGACGATGGAGACGACATGACCGACACGACAACACTGATCGCACACCACGGCGCCGTCGACGGCGTCACCGGCTCCTGCCATGAGCTGATGCTCGGCGACGGCCGCTCGGTCCTGATCGACTGCGGGCTCTTCCAAGGTGCGGAGACCGCCTCGGACGGCTCCGGTGCCGACCGCCCGGGCATCGGCTTCGCGGTCGATCGGATCCAGGCGCTGATCCTGACCCATGTGCACATCGACCACGTCGGGCGCCTGCCCCATCTGCTGGCCGCCGGCTTTCGCGGACCCATACTCTGCAGCGAAGCCTCGGCGGAGCTTCTCCCGCTGGTCCTGGAAGACGCGCTGAAGGTCGGCGTCACCCGCGATGCCGCCCTCATCGAGGCCGTCCTGCGCGGGCTGCAGGCACGCCTGATCCCGCTCCCCTACGGGGAATGGAACCCCTTGATCACGGGCGATCCTGCGCTGCGCATCCGTTTGCAGCAAGCCGGTCACATCCTCGGATCCGCCTATGTCGAATGCGACCTGACCCGCGCCGGGACCACCACACGCGTACTCTTCTCGGGAGACCTCGGCGCGCCGCACACCCCGCTGCTGCCGGATCCGACCCCGCCGGAATCGGCCGATATCGTCGTGCTGGAGAGTACCTACGGCGACCGCATCCACGAGAACCGCAGCACCCGCCATCAGCGCCTGCGGGCCATGGTCGAGCACGCCTTCGGAGACGGTGGAACCCTTTTGATTCCGGCCTTCAGCATCGGACGCACTCAGGAACTGCTCTACGAGCTGGAAACCTTGGTGCACGAGAACCGCGGTACCAAAGGTACCGGCGGCAAGTGGCAATGGGATGATCTCGCGGTGGTGCTGGATTCACCGCTGGCGGCGGACCTGACCGCGGGCTACCGCAGACTGCGCGCACATTGGGACCGCGAGGCCAAGGCCCGGGTTGCGGCCGGTCGCCATCCGCTCGCGTTCGATCGGATGCTCACGGTCGACGACCACGCAGCACATCTGCGCATGGTCGAGTACCTCGCGCGCGAGCATCGTCCCGCCATCGTGATCGCCGCAAGCGGCATGTGCGCCGGCGGGCGGATCGTCAATTATCTCAAGGCCATGCTCGGCGATCCGCGCCACGATGTGCTCTTCGTCGGCTACCAAGCCGCCGGCACGCCGGGCCGGGACATCCAACGCTACGGGCCCCGCGGCGGCTATGTCCAGCTCGACGGGCGCCGCTACGACATCCGCGCACGCATCCACACCATCGGCGGCTACTCCGCACATGCCGACCAACACGACCTGCTCGCGTTCATCGGCGCCATGTCCCCTCCACCCCAGGAAGTGATCCTCGTCCACGGCGAGCACGGAGCCAAAACCGCCCTCCGAGACGCCTTGCTGCAGCACTTTGACGGGGTTAGGGTCCGCATTCCTTGAACCCAAGCCTCGTCCGACGACGACGCTCCAGCACACGGCCATTCACGGATGAAGAGCAGCGCGCTCTCCCCCGGCTGACTACAGGGGGCTAATAGGATCGAGAGGCCGTGGCGGCGGAGCATTGGAGTTGCTGCCAGCGACCCCGGCGGCGACCACTCCGGCCCCGGCCACGACAGCAAACGCTCCGGCACCGGTCACGCCGCCGAGAGCGCCGAGACCGCCGAGAAAGCCGCCACCTAAGCCGCCACCGACGGCCCCACCACCAACGGCCCCACCACCGACTGCCCCGCCGCCGACGGTCACGCCACCGAGCCCACCGACAGGCGCGCTCAGCTGAGCGGAAGCCACGTCGGTCACTTTGACCGGGCTATCGACACAGACGCTTGTCGAGCCGACCGTCAACAGCTCCTTCTCCTTCATCAGGTGCCGGCAGCCGTCGGCGAACTCAAGCAATGCCTCGCTCTGCTCAAGGACGATCAGGCGGTCGAGCTCATTCAGCTTCATACCTTGCTGGGCGGCGACGAAATGTTCGCCCTTGCTGATCATCGCTGCCCCGTCGACCCGCTTGATTTCACCGACCGTCTCGGACGCGATCGCCTGAACAACACCGACACTCAAGGCCGCACCCACCACTAGAACAAATTCTTTGCGCATCATCCTGTTACCCCAAATAAAAGCCAAAGCCCAGGAAACACATTCGCCGATCACCCGTCATCGAAAACGATCCGTGTCGACTCTAGAATCGAGCTTAGCCCCTTCAGCCACGAAAATCCAGGTGACGGAGCTCGCGGAGAACGCGCCGGGGAGCCAGACCATCGCCCCGCCGGCCGAGGAGTACGCAGCGCCCGATCAAGCCCGATCCGCAGGCCTTGCAGCCCTCATTCAGCATCCTCCTTCGCTTCCGTTTGGCCATTGCCCGCAGACGCCGCCGGCTCGGCACGATCCCGCATGAGCGCATCCACGCGCGCCGCTGCATCAACCCTCGCGGCACGGGCAACCATAAGGTCGTCGAACCAAATGGTACCGTCGAGCTTTTGCTCGAACGCCCTGGTCCCGCCCGAGACCAGCGTCAACTGCTGATAGAAACAGGTTTCGGGCACCTCGAAATACAGTTCGAATTCACGCCAATCCGAAGAGCCAAGAAAGCGCGACCCCTCGCCGAGGATCTTGGACTCCGGCAAAAGACACCGCACGGTCCATTTTACGCCGCCTTGAGACGCCAGGCTGTCGACCCGCACGCGCCCCGACAAGCGGTACTGACCCGCGTCCAGAAACAGCGGCTGAAACAGATGACGAAACGGCCCCTCGAAGGCGCGGAAACGCAACCGCAAGGCGGCTCGACCATTCGAGCCACGCGTCGCCATCGGCTCGGCTGAGAAATGCACATTCGAGGCAAGGCGCCAACCGAAACCACGTCCCTCGATCGGCAGCTCGAAACCACCGTCGTAGAGCAGACCCAATTGGCGACGTTCTGTGTCGTTCAGCCCGCTGACCCAGACGACGTAAGCTGCGGCAATCGCTCCATCCTTCTGGAGTCGCTCGACATAGACCGCGCGCTCGTCCGGCGTCGGAGGCGCACTCGCCGACTGACGCCGCAAGGCATAGAGAAAGCGGACCGTATCCGTGTCCGCTGCAGTGCGCGCCACGTAACGAAAATAGCCCGTCCACCACGACGGCGGAGACGCGGCCGTCGAGCCCAAGAGCGCCCGGTACTCGGGGCTCTCCGCCATCCGCAGCAAATGAGGAAACAAGATATTGTGCTGCGATCTGTCGGCTTCGAGCGTCGTCGACCAATGCGCGAGCATCCGATCGTAGCGCTCCCGTTGTCCCCAGTAGACTGCCACCGCAAGCTGCACGCGCGGATCGACCGGAGCAAGCCTCACCGCCAGCTCGATCAAGGCATCGCTGCGCACGATATCGCCCTCCGCGAGCGATCGAGCGGCAAGCACGATCAGCGGATGCGGGTCGGAAGGGTTGGCCCGATAGGCGTCTTCCAGCAAACGAGTACCGCCCTCTTGATCCTCGGGCAAAACCTGCAGCGCCTTCAAATACAAGATCCCCGACTGATCGGCCTGCCACCCGAGCGCGTGATCGATCATCGCGACCTCGCCCGTCGCGACGCGATCGGCATAGTAGCCGCCAAGCCCATTCACCAGGCTGCCCCACGCCAACCCGAGCGCCCCGAGCACCAACATCGCTCGCCACCAATACATCCGCATACCCAAGTCCTTCCTCCATCCGGCCGATTCGATCCGAACGCCTCAGTTCAACCGGTAGATCATGCTTGCAATCAGATACCCTCCGCCCTCGCGAACCAGCGCGAAATCCACGCGGCCTGTGGCGTAACGGTATGCGCCGTTGATGCGAGATTGATTCCCGACCGTCACCGCCCCGGACCCGCTGATACGCCCGTCCGGCAGCGTACGCCAGCGCACGCTGTTGATCGACAGTTTCGCCCCGGTGATGCGATTGAACAGATCTGCATACTTCGAGCGGATCAACCCCCGTCCGCTGCCTTCGTTGACACGCGCGTTCGCGGTAAAGAGGGCCGCGAAACCATCGGCATTCATCGCCGCATAGGCACTCTCAAGACGTGCGACCAAGGCGGCCGCATCCTTCTCGGGGGTCGCGGCAGGACGGCTTGCAACAGCGCTCGGTGCTGGCTCGGCTGCGCCGGCGAGCGAACGAGCAGGCTGTTCCGGTGCGGCCGGCGTGGGCGCCGCTGCGGCGCGCCTCGGCGCTGGCGCGTCCCTCTGCAGGTTCTCGGAGAGCCGCGAAGCAGGTTCAACAGGAGGTGCAGGCGGTGGCGCTTCCGGGGCTGTCTTCGGCTGCGCGACTGGCTCGACGATGGGTTGCCTCTCGGGCAGCTCCGGCAGCTCCGCTTTCGGCTGCGTTGCCGGCTTCGACTTGAGCGCCGCTGCCGTACCCGTCTCGGGCTGCCGTGGTGTGGAATCCACCATTTGCGTCGGCGCGGCGGACAACCGCACCGGCTCCGCGGGCCTCTCCGGCTCGATCGCTTTCGAGGGCAGGACGCCTCGACCCGCGGGAATCAAGGCACTCGCGGCTGAAACCGGCGGAATCACCAGCGCTTCGGGTTCACGCGCCTTCGCGAGATCCTCATGCGGAACCGCACGCACGACCCGAGCCGATTCGGATCGGCCGACCTCGCGCTGGCCGACCTTGAGCCGATCGGCATCGATTACCTTCTCGGGCATCGCGCTGTCGGTACTGATGGTCGCGCCCGGGGCCGTCGTCGCGATCATGGTCGGTCGTTCCGCCGCATACACCGTCACGCCCGCCGATACTGCGGCCAAACGCTCGGGTGCATCGTCGAGCGCACGAATAGCGGTGCGATCCTGCTCGGACAAGGGGCCCTCGACAGGGGTAGGTTCGATCGGCGGCAGCGGGGCAACCGCAGCCCGACCGCCGGACCCCGTGCTCCCGGCCGAAGGCGCGAGATAGCTCGGCAGCGGCGCCGAAGTCTCCGCGCTGCCGCTCGCCGCCAGACGCAGCGTCGGCGTCCGATTGGCCTGGATCAGCGTATAGCCCGACCCGAGCACCAGTGCGCCGAGCACAACTGCGCCGACCAGAGCGAGTCCGACACGGGGGCGTCGTCCTCGCGCACCCCGCTCGCGCACGAACCGACCCGGACCCTTACCGGCAAGCACCGGCAGACTCGGCCGGAAAAACCATGCGGGATCCGTCTCGCTGAAGCCGGCCGTGAGGTCCGGTAAACCCAGGTCGTAGGTCGCGCGGGTCTCGGGATCCCGCAGCGTCTGATAGGCCAGATTGATGCGTGTCGCGTAAAAGGCACCGACCTCGGTCGAGGCATCGACCCGGTCCGGGTGAAACATCCTGATCAAAAGCTGATAGTGATGCCGAATCGACTCCTGAGAGGCATCCCGGTTCAGCCCCAAGTGGCGATAGAAATCACCCGCCGGGCTCAGGAGCGCGTGTCGCACGAAGAACCGCGCGGCCTCCTCGATCTCGGCCGGACCGGCCGCGAGCTGCTCGGCGGTCTGCGCGATCCGCGCCGAGGCGAGCGCCGTGCAGAACTCCGCCAGCAAGGTGCCGAACCCCTGCGGCAAGGTGCGCTCGACCTCGGCAAGATGCCGATACGCAAGCGGATCGCGATAATAGTCGAGCGCAAGCTCGACCAGCGGGGCAGCCATGATCGACCCGGCTAGGCCGCACTCTGCTGCGGCAGGTTCGCCTGATCGCCCCGGCCGCCGTAGCTATAAATGTAGTCATAGCCGTAGCCGTAGCCGTAGCCCTTGCCCGCGCGCCCGACCTTCGCGAGCACGCCCCCGATCAGATGCGCATTCGCCTGTCTCAAGCGTTTCACGGCACTTGCGATCTCGCGTCGGTGCGTCGACTGGGCAGCCACGATGAAGAGCGTCGCCTTCGCCAGATTCGCAAGGATCAGCGCATCGGCGAGCCCGATCACGGGCGGCCCGTCGATGATCACGACGTCGAAACGCTCGGCCGCCACGCTCAACAGATCCAGCATCTTCGCACTCGCGAGCAGCTCGACCGGGTTCGGCGGGAGCGGCCCGCTGGTGATGGTAAAGAGTCGCGTCACCATGGTCGCCTGCGAGATCTCAAGCGGTTGCGCGCTGCCCGCCAGATAGTTCGTGAGGCCGTTCGTGTTGGGCAAAGAAAAGGCCCGCTGCAACGTGGGGTTACGCAGATCACAGTCGATCAGCAGGACCGTGTTGCCCGCCTGCGCGAAGGCGATCGCCGTGTTGATGGCCGTGGTTGTCTTGCCCTCACCCTGCGCCGAGCTTGTAAAGTGCAGGATGTCGGGGGCACCGTCGGACGTCGAGAACAACAGCTGGGTGCGCAGCGAGCGCACCGATTCGGCGACCGCACTCTTCGGATCCCGGAAGGCGAGCAGGCCGAGCTCGTCGTCCTGCAGCCCCAGCTCGCGGGCGTCGACCTTGGGGATCAGGGTCAGCACGGGGGCACCGATCAGCCCCTCGACGTCCTCGGTACCCCGGACCGTATCGTCGAGCGCATCCAACAGGAAGGCGGCGAGCACGCCGACGAAGCCGCCCAGCGCGATCGCAATGGCCAGGTTCAGTTTCAGACTGGGCTTGAAAGGGGCAAGCGGCACCCGGGCCGCATCCACGATCGAGATGTTGTTCTCCCCGATCCCGGCGGCTACACCGACTTCCTTCACCCGCTGGAGCAGCCCGTCGTAAAGCTCGCGGTTGGTGGTGACCTCGCGTCTCAGTGTCTCGAAGTCCGTGCTGCGATCCTGCAGCACCAGGGCCTCTTCGTTCAGCTCCAAGATGCGTTGGGAGAGCTTGGCCTCCTCCAGCGACTTGGCCTCGTACTTCGCCTTCACGCCGCCGGCGATCGCCGAGGTCTCACGGGCAATCTGCTGGTCCAGCTCGTCGATCTGCTGTTTGAGCTGCCGCATGCTCGGATAATTGGGCTTGAAGACCTGCAACTGGTCGCGATAGTCCGCCTCCATGGTGCCGCGCCGCTCCTTCAGACTCTGAATGAGCTGGCTTTCCAGTACCCCGGCCGCGCTGCCGGCGCCTCCGGCGCCCACGATGCCGATATATTCCGCCTCCGCCTCGATCCGGGCCCCCTCGGCCTTGATCAGCTGGGCATTCATCTCGCGCAATTTATCGAGTGTGATCTCCAAGCGTTTGTCGGTATCCACGATTTCGCGCTCGCGCGCGTAGGCGGCAAACCGCTTCTCGGACTCCTCCAAGGTCGCGCGCGCCTGCGCGAGCTGCTCCTCGAGGAAGCGTTTCGCGAAGGAGGATGCGTCGTAGCGCCGCTCCAGGTTCAGGTTGATGAAGTTGGCCGCAACCGCATTGGCCACCTCCGCCGCCTCGACCGGACTGGGGCTGTCATAATGGATCCGCACCAGACGCGAGTCGCGCACCGGCTCGATCGTCAACGGCTTGAGCAACGCGATCTCCTCGTTCATCCGCTGCGCTTGCTCGGGGTCGACCCCGGAGCGCGCATCCTCCGTCGCGGACGACCCGGACATGGTCGACACCCACGCCTTCGCCATGGCGGCCATATCCCCGAAGAAGGACGAACCATCCTCATCGGCATCCATCGGCACCAGGCCGAGCTGGTCGATGACCCTGCGCGCCAAAGTGTTGCTCTTGAGCAGCTCGTACTGGGTCCGGTAGAAATCCATGTTCGCCCGATACCCCGTTGCCTCCTCTTGAGTGACACTCCCGTAGTCCACCACGCGACTGCCTACGGTCTCGATCTGCAGGAGCAAGGTGCTGCGATAGATCGGCGTCATGACGAATGTCGCCACCAAGGCCAGGATCGCGGCCAAACCAACCGCCGAGATGATCAACCAACGACGCCGCATCAGCACGGCCCAGAGCTCGCGCAGGTCGATCACATCCTCGTCGCGGGCGGGCTGCGCGGGAAGCTGGACCGCCACACTCGGCAGCCGGGACCGCTGGGCGGGCTGCAGCGGTTGATGAGGACCTTCGGGGGCGAGCGATTGATTCGGGCTATTCATCGAGTCCATGTCCATCGAGAACGCCGTTGTGCCGGCGCATGCGACGTCTTGCGAGCAAGCGCCCAAGTTCGGCAGAAACGACAGTGAAGTACCATGCGAGACCCCGGAGTGAACGAGCACAGCGGGCCTTGGTCACGAAGAGCGGCCGGGTCGAGTGGACGACCGAGAGCGCAGTCTACCAAGCCCCTGCGCCGGCGTTGGCGTTGGCGTTGGCGTTGGCGTTGGCGTTGGCGTTGGCGTTGGCGTTGGCGGACTGCGCTTATCCACCCGCCCCGCTCTCCTCACCCTAGCCGCTTCCATCGTCCTACCCGCGACCATCAGCCAATCGGCGGGGTTTTTGAGTGAGGCCGTGCAGAGATCCACCCCGCTCCGGGCCGCCCTAATAGTAGAGCGGATTGAGCGAAACGAACCCGCGCAAGGCTCCGGTCATGTTCTTCACGAACACTGCGGACCCCGACTCCGGCACCATCACCTTGTCGTTGACCGCGAGCACCGGATCGACCAGATCGCCGCGTTGAACCTTTCTCAAATCGACCACGTAGGCGCTCACGGATTGTCCGGGCAACGACCTGAAGACCACAACCTCCCCCGGTTTCGCCACCTCGTTGACCCCCTCGGCCATCGAGATCGCCTGCAGCAGCGTGGTCTGACCCTTCATCGGGAACACGCCCGGCTTCTTCACCGCACCGCCGACCGTGATGTTCATGTTTGCATACTCGAGGACCAACACGTTCACCTGCGGATTCTGCAGATGGTCCTTCGCCAATTCGGCCGCGATGACCCGTCCGGCCTGCTCGGGCGTCAATCCGCCGACCGCCACCGGGCCGATCAGGGGCATCACGATCACCCCGGCCTCGTTCACCCGCTCCTTCGTCGACAAATCCGGGACCTTGAAGACATCCACCTGGATCAGATCGCCCGCACCGATCAGGTAGGTCGCAGCAGAGCTGCTCATCGCCGGCGGAAGACCCACCACAGCAGGCACCAGCGTCCCGCCCTCAGACGGCGCAGCCGTTTCCGGCGTGCCCGATGTCGGAACCGCCCCCATCTCGGAGCCAGGCATCGCGGAGCCCGATGGCGACGACCCCGACGAACAACCACCGAGGAAAACCAAGACCGCGAGCACAAGCCAAAAAGACTTCAGCATTGTTGAATCTCTTCCACCCATTGTCGTAAAAGCATTGCACCGCAGCGAGCCCGGCTGGCCCCGCTCGTATCACCGGCCACCCGAACCTCCAAGGACTAGAATTTCAGGGGCTCCTGACACCCTGTTCCACCCTACATCTTCTCGGAATCGCGCGGGTCGTTACCCGACCGACGGATTCGTCGCAACCGTTCCATCGACGTGAATCCAGGCCCGCGTTAGGCTATCCCAAGATCATACCAACGGCAAAATCTCATTGCCCCTTCGGCATGTGAATCCACCCAAGGCCGGCTCGGTCCGTTGCGAGCAGCGCCCGAGACCTCCGACCCTTGGCGCTCGACGAGATGGCTTCGTTCTTGACTCCGGCTTGAGGGGCACGTGGCGCGGAGCGCCAGGGGGCATGCGTGGCACCGCCGAGCGGTGTCACGCCACGGATAGGGTGCGGGTAAGGTGCGGGTAAGGTGCTCGTGAGCGGTCGAACGAACGATGCCGGCAAGGCCGACAAGCCCCGGTCGGCGTATCCTAAAACCGCGTCCGGAGTGAAATGCGTCGTTTTAGGCGAATACCGGAAACCCTCATACCAACGGCGTAGGTTGTGCCGAGCCGCGCGAGGCACAACCAACCGTCGGCGCAAGTTGTGCTTCCTATCGTCAGCACAACCTACGGGTATGGAAGTTTGCGGAAATCACCTTACTTCTCAAACGGTCGTTTAGTCTGCCGGGACCGATCCCATCCAAAAACCTCGCATACCGCATCGGGCGCGGTTTAATATCCCAGCGTCGTATTTTGGCAAATGATCCAGACCGATGCCCGAGAGCACACAATGATCGACCTACACTGCCACATCCTTCCCGGCATCGACGACGGCGCGCCGGATCTGCCGGTCTCGCTGGAAATGGCACGCATCGCCCTGGCGGACGGCATCAGGATGACGGCCTGCACCCCGCACATCTACCCCGGTCTGTTCGAAAACCGCGCCCCGGGCATCCGGCACGCCATCGAAGGCTTGCGCCGAGCCCTCGCGGAAGCCGACCTGCCGCTCGTCCTCACCGAAGGCGCAGACATCCAGCTCGTCCCCGAGCTCATCGCCGGGCTCCAGGGCGGCACCCACCCTACCCTGCACGGCACACGCTACTTCCTGTTCGAGCCGCCGCACCATACGGTGCCCGTACGGTTCCAGGAGTCGATTCACGACAGCCTGTCCTCGGGCTATGTCCCGGTCATCACCCACCCCGAGCGTCTCACCTGGCTCGACGACGCGCATTACACCTGGTTCGTCCAAGCCGCCCGACAAGGCGCCTGGATTCAGGTTACCGCCGGCGCCCTCACCGGTCGTTTCGGGCGAACACCGAAATACTGGGGCGAGCGGATGCTCGACGAGGGCCTCGTCCACATCCTCGCCACCGACTCGCACGACACCCGCCACCGCCCCCCGCTCCTCGCCGAGGGACGCGATGCCGCCGTCCGCTGGGTCGGCGAGGCCGAGGCCAACCGCCTCGTCAAGGACCGACCACAAGCCATCATCGACAACCGCGCGCCCGCCGACATCCCACCGCCGCCCATGCTCGACCCCGACCACATCCCGCTACCGCGTCGACAACCGAAGAAAGGCTGGCTCTCCCGCCTGCTCGGCTCGTCTGACGGCGCCCCAAAGGCCGGATAAACCATAACCCTAGATCCGGCACGCGACCGCTTCATGATGCGCTCCAGAAACAGCCAAGCCCCCTTCTCGCGTAAAAGATCAACGAGACGCCGCGCCGAATAGGACTTAGGCGAATTACGGAAACCTTCATGCCAAGGGCGTAGGTTGTGCCGAGCCGTGCGAGGCACAACCAAACGCCGGCGCAAGTTGTGCCTCCTATCGTCAGCACAACCTACGGGTATGGAAGTTTGCAGAAATCGCCTTACACCCCGGAGAATCGGGGGCAACATCGAATCGGAGAATATCAACGGGGTCGGGTTGCCCTAGCCGAAGGCCGGGACGGTGGATGCGCTTTGCTTATCCACCCACAAACACCCGAGAAACGAACGTCCTCGAATCCGACCACCCAAAACCTCAACAAAAGCCAAAGCTGCTCCCCGAGCAGCGACTCGTAGCTCGTCGGCGATACCCGGAATCGTCGCGGAGACGCTACTCTTGAACACAATCCAGTGTTAAGGTTCGCCCAACGCAGGAACAGATCCCCGCTCACATCTGATGTCCTACACAAACCCGGCTGATGCCAGCCACCCGTTTTCCAAAGCGATCATCGGCTTACTGATCGTCACTCTGGTGCTCGCCCCGATATTTCGCGCCGGCAACACCCCGCCGGCCTCCTTGATGCTGCAATGGCTCGGGATCGTGATCCTGGTCGTAACCCTCTGGACACCCCGGGCGGTTCCCCTGTCCCGCGTCGAGATCGGCGTCCTCCTGCTCCTCGGGCTCGTCCCGGTCCTCTATCTGATCC
Source organism: Thiocapsa sp. C2-2m (assembly GCF_041903745.1). Taxonomy (NCBI): domain Bacteria; kingdom Pseudomonadati; phylum Pseudomonadota; class Gammaproteobacteria; order Chromatiales; family Chromatiaceae; genus Thiocapsa; species Thiocapsa sp. C2-2m. Next base: position 19,505 of record NZ_JBBWVD010000050.1, read on the forward strand.
CGCTGCCCGGCGCGTTCGTCAACGGCCTGCCGGGTCGCGATCTCTACGCCGCGGGCGAGGCTCTCCTTTCGCTCGACACGTCTTCCGCGTGGAAACCCCTGTCGATCCACCCGAACCTCACTGTCGCCGCCGGCCTGAGTCTGCTCCTACCTGTCGCCGTCTTCGTCGGCACGCGCTCGTTGGACAGCCGCAGCCTCTTGCTCCTGGTGAAGGTCCTACTCGGCGTCGCCCTGGTCCAAGCCATCCTGGGTCTGATCCAATTCGGAACCGTCCAAAGCGGGGAGATGCTAATGGCCGTCCCCGGCGGACATCCGGATTCCGCGACCGGCACCTACGCCAATCGCAACCACCTCGCCGGACTGCTGGCGATGACGCTGCCGCTCGCGCTGGCCATGCTCTACTACAACCTGGGCCACGAGGACTCGACCGGCCGCCCGCGCTCGGGCAGCTGGCGCAGCCGCGCCGTCTTCCTCGGCTCGACCCACGGCAACGCCGCTATCCTTTACGGCGCCGTCGCCTTGCTCATCCTCGTCGGCCTGGTCTTCACCCGCTCCCGCATGGGCATCGCCATGGGCATGCTGGGTCTGATCCTGACCACACTGCTGTTCGCACGTCGCATCGGCGGGAGCAACACCTTCGGCATCACCGGCACCGTCGTCGCCGTTGCGCTGGGCTTCGGCGTCGCCATCGGGCTGGCACCTGTGATCGATCGCTTCACGGTGACGGGCGTCGTCGAAGACGGCCGAGTCGACCTCTTCTCCGCCACTTTCTTGCGGATTGCCGAGCTTTTGCCCGTCGGAAGTGGTCCGGGCACCTTCTCGAGTGCCTTCCCGCCCGTGCAACCCATCCGATTCGGCGCCCAGTTCCCCAACCACGCCCACAACGACTACCTGGAGTGGATCTCGGACGCGGGACTCATCGCCGCCCTGCTGATCCTCATCGCACTTGGTCTCTATCTGTATCAATGGACCCGCGTCTACGCCCGCGGCGGATGGTCGCGCGCACGCTTCCTGCAAGCCGGCGCAGGCGTGGGTTTATTCGTTTTGGCCCTACACGAACTGGTCGACTACAACCTGGCCATTCCGGCAAACCAGGCCGTTTTCGCCGTTTTGGCCGGTATCTTCTTCATGGCACCAGAACATCTCGATGCCTCGGCCCAAGGCCGATCTCGTCGGCGCACGCCGGACTTAGAGCCCACTCCGGCACCGAGCATCCAAAGCACTGCGCCGCCAGCGAATCAAATCGAAAACCCGTTCAAAGACGCATAGAGACCGCCCTGGCGGATACCCCGAGATGACACTGAAACACGTTCTGGTAGCGACCCGCAAAGAGGGCCTGCCGCTAGCTGCGCCCCAAGCGATCGGCAAATACCTCCTCATCCTCTCGGACATAATGGCCTTGGCTCTGGCCGCGCTAGTCGCAACCAGCCTGCACATGCTTCGCCCCGGTCTCGAGTCACCCGGATTCTCCCGCCTTTGGGGCAGCCCGATCGCAGGCGACCGGATTGAGGTTCTAACCCTGCTCGCCGTCATCTCAATCGGCTGGTTCTTGATGCTGGGGCACTACACACGGCGGCGCCCCTTCTGGGACGAGTTTGCGGATATATTGCGGGTCTTGTTTCTCATCGCCGCCCTCGACGCAACCCTTCAATACATCACCAGACTTCCCTTCTCCCGATTCTGGTTCGTCGGTGTCTGGCTCAGCGCCCTCATGTTGATCCCGATCCTGCGGATCCTGACCAAGAACCTCCTGCTTCGGCTCGACATTTGGGAGCGCCCCGCGATCGTGCTCGGGACCGGACGCAACGCCGCCGATGCGGTCGCCGCGCTCGAGAGCGAGCGCTTGATGGGGTACAAGGTCGTGGCCTTCGCCACGCCCCGAGAACTGACCAGTGCCGACGTTCTAACCCTGCGTGCAGACGGACAACAGATCCCGATCATCCGCTTCGACCCGTCCAAGATCCCTGATCTGCGCGCCTTCGGCAGTCCAACCGTCGTGGTCGCTTTCGAGCAAGAGGACTTGGAGCGAGAATCCAAACTCATCGCCCGACTCCATCGACAGTGCAATGATCTGCATATTGTCCCGGCCATGCGCGGGCTCCCGCTGTTTGGCACACGGGTGCACTACTTCTTCAGGCATGAGCTGTTCTTCCTGACCCTGGGGAACAACCTTTCGCGTCCCGGTGCGCGCGCGATCAAGCAAATATTCGACCTGATCGTCGCCAGTCTGATTCTCGTTTTCTGCCTACCCGTCTTCGCCTATCTTGCCGCCGTGATTCGCAAAGACGGTGGCCCGGTGTTCTTCGCCCATGAGCGCATCGGCCACAACGGCGTACCCTTCCTGTGCCTCAAATTTCGCACCATGGTTCCGAACGCACAGGCCGTACTCGATCAACTGCTCGAGCGAGACAGCGCCGCACGACAGGAATGGAACCGCGATTTCAAGCTCCGTGACGATCCCCGCATCACCCCGATCGGCCGGTTTCTGCGCAAATGCAGCCTCGACGAGCTGCCCCAACTGTTGAACGTCATCAAAGGCGAGATGAGCCTTGTCGGTCCGCGCCCCATCATCGAAAGCGAGCAAGAACGCTATGGCGAGGATCTCGAGTATTACCTCGAGACCAAGCCCGGCATGAGCGGCTTGTGGCAGATCAGCGGCCGAAACGACACCGGATACGAGACGCGCGTCTATCTCGACACTTGGTACGCCAAGAACTGGTCGCTCTGGATGGACATCGTCATCCTGATCAAGACGACCCGGGTCGTGCTGAAATACGAGGGCGCCTATTGATGCAGTTCATCGTGCACGACCTATCCCACGGAATCGGCGAGTTACGTTACAGCCATCGGTACTCAGTCTAGCCGGCGTGCCGCGATGCGGATCACCAACACGCCATGCCACCGCTCACATTCGAGTTTCCGCACCGAGCCATGCCGAACACGCAATGCCTGGAAGATGTGTTCGGGGCGACCGGAGAACATTGAACCCTGCCCGGAGCCGTTATCCGGATCGCTCCTTAAGACGATCCATCCGGCCTTCAAAGTCCCATGAAACCCACTCCGCGACGAGTCTCGTGACACCCGCTCCGCGGTGTCACGCATGCCCCCGGCGCTCCGCGCCAAGTGCCGCGACGGTGGGCCAACCGACAAGCCAAACCTCGGCACCTCAGTCGGTCACTCGACCCCTACACAGCGCTACCCCCCCGGATACCTACACAACACAGCCCCGAAACCCTCCTCGCGAGCCTCATCTCCAATCAGAAGCGACAGACCCTCAATCGCGTGGACCGCATCGTCACCCTCTCGCAGGGCATGGTCGAGGCGATCCGCGACATCGGGTCAAGACCCCGCTCGACATCATCCCGCCCACGGTCGACGACACCCTGATCCGTCCCCTGCCCGAGCGCCCCGGTCCCTTCACCGCGCTCTACAGCGGCAACGTCGGCCGCAAGCAGGGCCTGGATCAGTTGCTCGATCTCGCCGAGTGCATCCAAAAGCGGCGCCTGGACATCCGACGCGCGCCCCGCCATCGCGCGCGATGTCCTGCGCCACGTCCTGCCCCAAGCCTTATGCGAAGCGATCGACCTAGAGCGACTGGACGATCTCAACGGATACCTTCGTCACCGAGGCGCTGCGCAAGGTCTACTCCGATCTGATCTACCGGATTCCCTATCGTGACAGCCAGCTCTCGGTCTATCTGCTCTTCGAGCACAAGAGCCAGTCCGACCATTGGGTGCTGCCGCAACTGCTGCGCCACATCGTCGCCAGCGGCGAGCTATACCGGGACCAGAACCCCAAGGCCAAAACCCTGCCGCCCATCTACCCGCTGGTGCTCTACCACGGACAGGCGCACCGGCGCGCGCCCGCGTGCTTCCACGATCCGATCGACCCGCTGCCCGAGGCGCTCGAGCCCTTCGTGCCCCAGTTCGGCTACGCCCTGCATGACATCTCCGCCCGGAGCAGCACCGAGATCAAGGGTGAGGTGCTGTCCCGACTGGTCCAGCTCGCACTACGACATATCTTCAGCGACCAACCCGTCGAGCGGGTCCGCGAGTTGCTCGAATTGATCAACAAGGTCAGCCGCGACCCCACCGCGCTGGATATTCTCGAATCGCTGCTGCGCTACTCTGTTCAAGGCACCGGGCGACGCGACGAGACCCAGATCCGTCGACTCCTCGAACACACCCTATCCGGAGAGCCCCTGATGGAAACCTTCATCAACAAATACATTGCCCAAGGCGAGCAGCGTGGCGAAGCCAAAATTCTCCCGCGCCAGATCGAACGCAGGTTCGGTCCACCAAGCGAGACGGTCCGACACCGAATCATCGCAGCCGATTCCGAGACGCTTCTGGAATGGTCGGATCGGATTCTGGAGGCACGGAGTCTGGACGAGGTGTTGCATTGATGGGATCACACCAGGACGCGGCTTGCTTCCGAACGCACGATTCCGGATGTTGCTTCTCAAGACCTGGTTTTTGACCCTGGTTTTCTGTCGCGAGGGAGCACCAGGGGGACGCGGAAACGGGATACAAGCGGGTGCCCACTATGATATACGATTTTGATTGGGATCCCGGCAAAGCTCGGTCGAATCAGCAAAAACGCGGGATATCCTTCCGTCTCGCGACCACGGTACTTCGCGACCCGATGGCTCTCACCATCTACGACAAGGATCACAGCAGCGAGGAAGATCGCTGGGTCACGCTCGGCCAGTCGGAGAGCGGACAACTCCTCGTGGTCGTCCACACGTGGAGTTGGATCGAGCCCGCCGAGGTCAAGGTGCGGATCATTTCGGCCCGCCGGGCCGACTCGGGCGAGATCCGCGACTACCAAGAAATCCCGCGCTAGCGGCGCAACTGAACAGTGAAACCATGAAAACCCATTACGACTTCTCCAAAGGCGAGCGCGGCAAGTTCCACCGGCCCGATGCTGTATTTCGCATACCTGTGTACTTGGACGAGATGGTGCAAAGCTACCTCGTCGCCAAGGCCGAAGCGAAGGGCGTTGAGTTGTCCGATTTGGTCAATGACCTGCTGCGAAAGGAGATCGAGATTATCGAGACGGTCGGATAAATCGCGGAAATGCCGTGGCATGTGCGCCCGTCATCGCATCGAGAACCTCATCGACAGGTACGTTGCGCAAGGCGAGCAGTGTGGCGGCCTTGATCGTCGTTCGGTCCAGCGGCTGGCCATCCCTGCGTAGTCAGGGTTTCCAGCCCTGATTCTGTCTGACCAAGATGGCCTGACTACGCAATTCGGTGGCCGACTTTGGCGAAGGGATGATCGAGGCCAGCGTGGCGAAGCCAAAATTCTCCTGCGCCTGATCGAACGCAAGTTCCGTCTACCAAGCGAGACGGTCCGTCACCGAATCACCGCAGCCGATTCCGAGACGCTTCTGGAATGGTCGGATCGGATTCTGGAAGCACAGAGTCTGACCTTGCCGGGACCGAGATCCTCGTCCTCTCGCTCTACGACTGGCCCGAGCGCGCCGGCAGCGCCCCGCCGGTCCAGCAGATGGCGGAAGCACTCGCACGCCTCGGCGCCAAGGTGACGGTCTTGACCGCCCGTCCCGCCTATCCCGAGTTGAGCGTCTATCCCGAGTACCGCAACGGCGCGCGCGACCGCGAGACCCAAACAAACTCTCGTGACATCCGCTCCGCGGTGTCACGCATGCCACTGGCGCTCCGCGCCAAGGACCGCGACGGTGGACCAACCGCCAAGCCAAGCCGCGGCGACCTCAGTCGGTCGCCCGAACCCTACACAGCGCTAGCCCCTCGCCCGATACGCACACAACCCGGCCCAGAAACCGTCCGCGCGAGCCTCATCACCTGGTTGGAGCGACAGACCCTGAATCGCGTGGACCGCATCGTCACCCTCTCGCAGGGCATGGTCGAGGCGATCCGCACCATCGGGGTCAAGACCCCGATCGACATCATCCCGCCCACCGTCGACGACACCCTGATCCGTCCCCTGCCCGAGCGCCCGGTCCCTTCACCGCGCTCTACAGCGGCAACGTCGGCCGCAAGCAGGGCCTCGATCAGTTGCTCGACCTCGGCGAGTGCATCCAACAGCGGCGCCTGGACATCCGACTCATCATCCGCGGCGACGGCAACGACCGCGAAACGCTTCAAGCCCGTGCCGCCGAGCGGCGGATCGACAGCCTCCTGTTCGAGCCGCTCAAGCCCGAGGCTCAGCTCGCCGAGGGACTTGCAGACAGCCATGTCCATCTGGTCCCGCAGAACCCCGCGGGCGCGGCCTTCGCGCTCCCGAGCAAGGTCTGTGCAATTATGGCCGCCGGTCGTCCCTTCATCTGTACCGCCGCGTCCGGCTCGCCGCTGGATCAACTGCGCGAGGCATCGGACGCCTTTGTCGTCTGTCCGCCGAATCAGACCGAGCAGCTTGCCGAGGCGCTGGACAGCCTTATCCTGGATCCTTGCGAGCGCGCGCGGATCGGAAGCAACGGGCGCGCCTTTGTCGAGCGTCGTGCGGGCCGCGCCGTCCGCGCGCCAACCTTATCGCGCAGCGCTCCTCGGGGCAAATCCGGTGGCCGGCCGTGCCTGACCGGCCACGAAAAGGAGGCTCGACGCCCTGCATGTCTCAAGGCGCCTTTCGCCCGAGTTTCGGGCATTTGAAAATGGCGTTCGTGACCCCGTCGCGACGATATCACGTGCCCTGGCCTGCGTTATCCGCACGGCCGATGTCGCATCGCAAGACTGGACCACGTTTCCCTAACCCAGTTTTCCCCAAGAGAACTTGACCATGCAAGCCATCGAATTCGAAGCGGTCGCGCAACATCACACGCTGCGACTTCCGGATCAAGTGCCCGACGGGATCAGGCTACGCGTCCTGGTGCTCATGGACGAGGACATCGACGACGCCTCAGCCAAACCTGTCGTCAGACCACGTCGCAAGCCATCCCCGCAGCTCGCCGGCTCGGTCGTCATGCAGGACGACCTGCTCAAGCCCGCCGCGCCGGAAGACGACTGGAACGCGTTGCCTTGATCCTGCTCGAAACACATCTGGGTGCGCTGGGTCGACGCCGAGGCCAATCCCCTGCCATCCGGCTTGGTCGAGATCATTGAGACCGCGGATCGGCTCGCTGTCAGCGCGACCGCGACGGCGGACCAACCCGCCCAGCCAAGCCGTAGGGGCGAATTTATTCGCCCACCCGCCCACTCATCACCTAGCTGGAGCGACAAACCCCGAATCGCGTGGGCCGGCCCGGATCCAGCCCGCACCCTGGCCCTGCCCGCGCCCACAAGCGGTACTGTATCAGCCCTTCGTCTGCCGCTCCAGAAGCGCCCTGAGGCGGGCGATCTCGGCGAGCGCGGCCTCCTTGGCTTGACGCTCGGACTCTCTGTCTTGGAGCGCAGCCTCCTTGGCCTGCAACGCGGCCTCCGCGGCCTGCAGCGCGGCCTGCTCGGCGGCACGCCGCTCTTCGAGCTCCTGTGCGACGGCGCGCTGCACGCGCAGGGCCTCCTGGCGCGACTGATACCGGTGGTAGTCGCGCTCCTTCTCGGAAAAGGCGTTCAAGGTGCTCATGGCGGACCTCATGATGGGGGGCTGCATCCAGACGGGCAGCCGGGTCGGATCCAGGCGCGCGCCGTCCTTGAGGAATTTCAGCCAACGTTCGGCATCGTTTTGGACCGGCTCGACGTCGAATTTACTCAACTCGAAAACGCGGACGGTCCCGTGATCCACGAGCGGCCGGCCCCGGTCGTCGCGCAGCCGATAGCGATGGGCGTACTCGGGCCGATCCCGAAACAGGGTCGCATCGAGGATCCAGATGGCATAAACCGGCTGCAGCTCGCGGTAGTCTCCGCCGCTTTGCAGCTGTTGGCTGAACAGGTCCGCCCAAGTATCGAGGATGCGCGGGGCGAGGTTGGCGAAGACGACGAGCTGGATCTCGATCTGAAAGATCCGCCGCGCCGCGTCGCGGGCCTTCACGTCCACGACGGTCAGCTTGTCGTCGAGGGTCTCGCGCTCGTTGTAGGGGTTGAGGATGTCGACGGCGGTGATCGGGGCGGCGAGATCATCCGCAAGCAGCGCATTGAGAAAGTGGATCAGCAGGTCGCGATGGTCGTCGGACCCGAAGAGGGTCTTGAAGACGCAGTCGACCTTCGGATCGATGGGGCGGTACATACGAAGAGTGTATTGATCGGCCGAGGCATTGGCAAGCCAGCGTCGGTCGGTCTGCCCATGCCGACCCGGCTGCCCGCGGGGCAGCCGACAACATGTCATGCCCCGCATCATTGCCGTCGTCGGTCTCGGTCATTCGACCGACCACTCAAATCTTCTAAGGACTCGTGACACCCGCTCCGCGGTGTCACGCATGCCTTTGGCGCTCCGCGCCAAGTGCCGCGATGGCGAGCGAACCACCCCGCCCAACACCGCAGGGCCAACCGTACGACCGACCGCGTACAACCGACCGTAGGGGCGCATTTATTCGCCTCCCCACACCGACAACCCGCCCCCAAAACCGATACCCAACACACCCC
>NZ_JBBWVD010000019.1:0-116509 GCF_041903745.1 Thiocapsa sp. C2-2m
CAGGAGATCCAGGTAGCGGTCCCAGTTCGACGGCGAGCCGTCCTCACGGCGTGGCTTGGCGGTGTTGACTTCGGACATCCGTAGGCTACTCTTGCGCTAGACTGCATGCAGTCTAGTACACGAGACGACGCATGCAACCTAGAACACGTTGGGCTAAGAAACGAAACCATGCACCCGGTGCCCACCTACCTCCAAGCTTGTCCCCAAGGTTTACCTACGAGATTGCATATGACGACTGCCCGATATGTATATTGGAAAGATGAAGACATGTGGCTGGGCTATTTCGAAGAGTTTCCCGATTACATGACACAAGGAGAAGACTTTGAAGATCTGAAGGAAAACCTCAAGGATATTTATGCAACGCTAACTAGCGGCGAATTACCCATCGTCCGCCGCGTAGGTGAACTTGCCGTCGCATGAAGCGCCGAGACTTGATCAAGAAACTTGAGAGCATGGGCTGCGTAATGCTTAGGCATGGCAGTCGCCATGACTGGTATCACAATCCTGAAACCAAAGAGTCTCAACCAGTTCCCAGACATCGCGAGATCAAGGAGCATCTCGCGAGAAATATCATACGCAAACTGAGTTGATGCCCAACAAACCCGCCAGCCCGACGCCAAACTGCGGCCGGCGCTTCGCGCTTGGCCGCAGTTTGCCGCGGGCTGCGGTTGACGTTGGGCCAAGACGGTTTCCCTCTGGGGGGCTCTGTGCGAAGATCTGGGAACGCTCTCAACCTTGGCTCGCCATGATGACCGTCGAACAACTTGAACACGCAGTGCAAAGCCTCTCTCGCGAAGAGCTGCGCTCCTTCTCTGACTGGTTTGAGGATTTCTTGGCTGATCGGTGGGACGCTCAAATCGAGCAAGACGTCGCAGCGGGCAAGCTGGATGGTGCTGCGGCAAGAGCTGATGAAGACTTCGAGGCAGGGCGCTGCGCGCCACTGTGAATCACTTCGCGTCCCCGGAGTTCTGGTTCCACTACCTGAGCTTCCCTTATCGTGAATATATGAAACTCATGCACTGGTTATCCGAGCATGATTGGGAAACGTGGGATGAGGAAATTGAAAAAGACTCTGCTGCCGGAAAACTAGATTTTCTAATAAATGAGGCATTGGAAAAAAAGCAACAGGAATGCTTGGTCAAATTTAATGCACAGAACCACCGCGCGATTTTGGGCTTGCTTTTATGCCTTGCCAGAACAAGTGCAGAAACTCGCGCGAAAGAATTATGAACGACTGAAAGAGAACCCTCGCCATCCATCTTTGCGTTTCAAGAAAGTCGGCAAGTTGTGGTCGGCGCGGGTTGGCGGTAATCACCGTGCGCTTGCGATGGAAGATTCACGCAGCAGTTCCGGGTAGAGTAGAGAGCTGGCATCCAGCATCCGTAGATCCGGCCTCTCTGTTTCCGTCCCTTTCGTTTGGCGGTGCCTCAATAGCCGAGTCATAGCCACAGGATGCCAGCCCTCCCTCATCAAACTGTGCATACGGTTCTTCCGTACACGGCTTTCCGATGCGCGTCACGCCGAGGCATGCGCCGATTTCCAGCCTGCGGTGTGGGGCAGCTTGAACAGTCCGAGGACGTCGTGGAGGTGAGCATAGGAGAACCGCTCATACCCCTGCGTGCGCGTGCGCACTTGATGGCGCCGTCGCAGTTGCGTACGCATCCGTATCCTCAGTGAACCACCGAACGCGTCCGAAGAATTTCACAGGATGGGTCCGAGCATGGCGAGACTGTTGTTCAGGAGGCGCCGGCCCGGCCCCCAGGCCGCGACCGTCCTGGCGTCGACGGGGCGGGATCGGGCGATATAGCTGTCCTGGCGCTCGCGCATGGTTGCCGTGAGCGCCGGATCGTAGACGAGGATGTTGTTCTCGAAATTGAGCTCGAAGCTGCGCCGGTCCATGTTCGCGGATCCGATCAGGGTGACGGCGCGGTCCAGGGTCAATGACTTGGTGTGCAGGAGTCCGCCTTCGAACTCGTAGATCCGCACCCCGGCGGCGAGCAGATCGGCGTAATAGCTTCGGCTGGTCGCGCCCACGACGAAGGAGTCGTTGCGGGCCGGAAAGATGATGCTGGTCTTCACGCCCCGATAGGCTGCTCCGCAGAGCGCGCTCTGCATGGCTTCATCGGGGACATAGTAAGGTGTAGAGATCACCAGCTCCTCGCGTGCACTGTAGATCAAGGATGCGAACAGCTCGGGCATCGCCGAGGCGCGCACCGTCGGTCCGGTCCCGATCACCTGTGCCGCGAATCCCTCGCTCGCCGCCTGCACGGGACGGCGCAGCAGCGCATCGATGCCGTCGTCCATGTGCGCGAGCCAGTCGCTCGCGAACAGGATCTGATTCTGGCGTGCGATCGGCCCCTCGAAGCGCATCATGGCGTCGACCCAGGGCGCATACTTGGCCTTGATTCGGAACTCGGGATCGGCGCAGTTCTGGCTGCCGCAATAGGTGATGCCGTCGTCGATCACCAGGATCTTGCGATGGTTGCGCAGGTCGATACGTCCCCCGAGCGGGCGCAGCAAGGGGTTGACGATCGGCAGTGCGCGCGCTAGGTGAACGCCCGCGTCGGCCATCCGCTTCCAATGGATCGAATGGATCAGCCGGCGCGAGCCCAGGTCGTCCGCCATGGCCCGACAGGTGACGCCGCGCTGGGCCGCACGCTCCAGGGCCGCGACCATCGAGAGACCGTTGTTGTCGGGCAGCCAGATGTAGAAGTTCAGATGGACGTGATCGGTTGCGGCGTCGATGTCCGCGATCATGGCGTCGATCGCGGCGTTGGAGTCCGCCATCAGGGTCGCCCGGTTTCCGCCGACCGGGGCAAAGCCGCTGATGGACTCACCGAGCCGAAACAGGTGCCGATAGCTGTCCGGGATCTCGGGTGGCGCAAGCTGGCGATCGAAAGCGCACGCTAATTCAGGGACCTGCGAAACGATGCGCCGCATCCGTTCGCCCCGATGTCGCCCGAGATTGACCTCTCCGAGAAGGACGTAAGCGACCGCCCCGACTACCGGAACCGCCAGGATGACCACCACCCAGGCGATCCGCGATGCCGGCTGCCGATTCGGCCGCAGCAGCACCCGCACGACCAGTCCGACTTGGATGAGTAGGTGGAGGAACAGGATGATCATGGATTCGGCCTACTCGGGAAGGTCTCGGTCCAGAGCCCGATGCCCATGACGAGGAAGGCAACGGCCAGGACGACACAGGCAATCGCCGCGATCAGGGTTGCGATCTCGGCGCCTTGGCTGCGTCGGTGCTTGAAGCCCCAAAATGCGCCGGCGGCGGTGATCAGAAAACCGAATTCGCCGATGAAGAGCCGGGTGAGCAAGGGCATACCGCGCGCCGCCTGCGTGTCTATTCCGCTGCCGGGCCCGCCGCCCAGCGCAAGTAAGAGCGCGAGAACCAGGCCCAGACCTGCCGCAGCCCAGGTGAAGGGGAATCGTTTGCTCATGCGCGTCCTCGCCACTGCGTATTCCAAGGCGCCTATTGTGCATCATACCGAACGCGCATGGATTTTTCGCCGCATTGCACGCCCCGCGCACCCCGGGCCGGCGTTGTGCGTCCTCGCCGTAGGGGCTGCGGCGCCTCGTCGTTGCTCCTTTTTCCGAGGTGCACCGGACGCACCCTGTATTCCGAAAAACCCATACGCGCTCGGTTTAAATCGCCTCCGACGGTGCCTGCCCCGTCGTCGGTGTCGGTTCGGATTGAACCATCCCTGTCCGCCGCCATCTTATGTTGCAGTGCACAATAAACGGCTCGGATGCCCGGAGCCGGCCTCGAACGTCGGCCGGGGCGAGGAGTTGGGTCGGTGCGTCGAGAATCAGGAGATACTTGCCATGAATATCGGTATCGAGCGTGCCCGCAGCCGAGCCTCGCCCCGCGGCGAGGCCGTGCGTCTGAAAGATGGTACTTTGTGTCGGATTCGACCGATCGAGGGAGACGATCCGGCAATCGTGACGGCCTGTTTCGACGGTCTTTCGGATGCGTCGCGCCGATTGCGGTTCTTCGGGGCGAAGCGCGCCTTGACCGAAGCGGATCTGGCATATCTGACAGGCGCGGACGGGCGCGATCACCTCGCCTTCGCGGCGGTCCGCGGGACTGGATCGGGCGAGAACACCGAGGTGCTCGGTGTGGTCCGGTGCATCCGCTCCAGGTCCGGATCGGAGCCCGTATCCGACACGGCGGAGCTGGCGATGGCCGTCGTGGATCGGGCGCAGGGAAACGGGGTGGGGACCGCCTTGCTGGAGCATTTGATCGTCGAGGCACGGGAGCAGGGGATCCGCCGTTTTCGCTGCGAGGTCCTCGCCGACAACGAAGGGATGCGCGCCCTGGCCAAACGGCTCGGCGGCCGTGCGGTTTGGTTGGACGACGGCACGCTCGAGTATGACTGCGCGCTTCCCGATGCCGTGTCCATTCACGGGGATTCCACGCTGCATCGGGGCCGGGAACCGGACCTGTGGCAGGAGCCGAGGACCCGGTCCGGCCCGCAAACCGTTCCCGGGTGGAACGCGCGTCCGGAGCCGGCGGCATGGACCAGCTCATGGGAACGCGCAGCCAATGCCTTGATCGCCTTCTTCGAGACCGCTGCCTTGGCCTGGTACGATCATGTCTTACCGAGTCGAATCGATAGCCGATAGGATGATGCACATCCGCTCGTTCGAAGACAAGCATCCGAAGATCGATGCGTCCGCTTGGGTCGACGAGACCGCGGTCGTGATCGGCGAGGTCACGCTCGGTCCCGGTGCCTCCGTCTGGCCCGGATGCGTGATTCGAGGCGACATCCATCGCATCGAGATCGGCGCGCGGACCAACATCCAGGACGGGAGCGTTCTGCATGTCTCGCACGACAGCCGCTTCATGCCCGGAGGGGCACCGCTGATCGTCCACGAGGACGTCACCGTCGGTCATCAGGTGGTCCTGCATGGATGCGAGATCCGTCACCACTGTCTGATCGGGATCGGTGCGCGGGTGCTCGATCGTGCGGTGCTCGAGCCATTTACGCTGCTTGGCGCGGGGTCATTGGTAACGCCGGGTCAGGTCCTCGAGGGCGGCTGGCTTTGGCTCGGTGCACCGGCGCGGCGGGTGCGGGCGCTGACGGATCGGGAGCACGAGTATCTGGAGTATGTGGCGGAGAATTATGTGCGGCTGGCTGCCAGGTATCGGGTGGGATCGACTCTTGTGTCGACAAAATAGGCCGGCAACGACACATGGAATGCAGGCTTGAGGATGATGGGTTTCGTTGCGTCGATGAGGCGGAATGTTTGGGTTTGGGAGGATGGGTTTCGCTGCGCTCTACCCATCCTACCGCTCGGCAGGCCGATGGCGTTGGGGCGGGTACTACCCGCTTTGCGATGGGGACGACGGGGCGGGCGGCCGGGGGCCGGGGGCCGGCGGCTCTCCGACATCGGCGGCTTCGCTGCCCGGAGGCGTCACGCGATTCACATCCACCGCCACCCGCAGCTCGTGGGTTCCGCCGCCGTAAAAGATTCCGCGCAGCGGCGTGACATCCTGGAAATCGCGACCGACTGCGGTGGTGATATGTTGCTCGCCGGGGATCTGATCGTTGGTGGGGTCGAAATCGATCCACCCCAGGTTGGGAACGAGCACCGCGAACCAGGCATGCGAGGCGTCGGCGCCTTGGAGCTTGACCTGGCCCGGCGGCGGCAGTGTTTCCAGATAGCCGCTGACATAGCGGGTGGCGAGTCCAAGTCCGCGTAGACCGGCGATGGCGACGTGTGCGAAATCCTGACAGACGCCTTTGCGCTGCTCCATCACCTCGGCAAGCGGTGTGGAGATGGTCGTGGAGGTCGGGTCGTAGACGAAGTCGCGGTAAATGCGCCCCATCAGCTCGATCGTTGCCTCCAAGATCGGGCGTCCCGGCAAAAAGGATTCGGCGGCATAGTTGCGGGCATCGGGATCCATCGGGACGAGCGGCGAGGGGAGGGTAAAGATCCGCAGGTTGGTCATGGGCTCGTCGTAGCGATCGTGCAGACGATCGACGATCCGCTCCCAAGGCTGCGTCGCCGCGGGCTTCGGCAAGGTCGGGGCGAGCACCTCGACCTCGCTCTGGGCACGGACCTCCAGCGCATCGTGGGCCTGCTGGATCGAAAAATAGCTCACCCGGTTGCCGAAGAAATCCTCGTGCTCGCGATGAACCGCCGGCCAGGGATCGACTCGGATCTGGCTGGAAAGACAGCGCTGGCGCGCAGTCTGGGGCGGTTTCAAATGCGCGATGCTGTGGCATAGCGACACCGGTTCGGCATACTCGTAGCGGGTGACGTGATTGATCCGGAATCTCATGAGGCGCCCCGCGCCGCGGCTCGGCGCAGCAAGCTGTGCGGCTGCTCTTCGTGTCTGAAATATTGGGCCGTGATGGCGTCCGAGATGGCGGCACTTTGCCGATCCAGCTCCGCCAGCATGGCGGCCAGCGCGGCGCGGCGCGCGCCTGCCTTGTCCGGCTGGACCAGGTTGTCGATCTCGGCCAGGCGGATGCCGGTGAGACCCTTTAGGACGTGCTTTTCGACCGCCGTGCGCCCGACGGTCATGTCGGCGCGCGGTAGCTCGGAGATCAGACGTTCGAGCTGTACGAGCTGATAGGCCAGGGCGCGCGGGTTGCCCTCGTCCTGAAAAACCAGGTCCAGGAGTGCGCCGATCCGGGTGCCGGCGCGATACCGTCGGCGGTAGGTGATGAGGCTGTCGGTCACGCCGAGAACCGCCTCGATGACCATGTTTTCGTCCTGCTCGCCGGCGATCGGTACCAGCATGGAGCGCAGGAGGCTTGCGGTGGAGGCGGCGCGCTCGAGCCGACGTCCGATCTCGAGGAAGTGCCAGCCTTCGTTGTGGGTCATGTTCTCCTGGGTCAGCGCGGAAAAGGCGACCAACGAGGTGATCAAAGGGTCCAGCTCGTCGAGGGCGAGCGAGAGCTGACCGGGGGGCTCATGGGTGAGGTTGCCGAGATGGGCCTCGATGTCGCTCACGATGCGCCAAGTATCGGCGGAGAGACGGTCGCGGACTGAATAGGCGGCCTGCCCCAGGGCTTGGAGCGTCTGCGGGAGACCGCCCAGGCGTGCGGGGTCGGAGATGAGCGAGAGCATCTCGGGGACTGGGTTGCGCAGACGCTCGGCCGCGCCGGTCCCGATGAAGCCGGGGAACGACTGGGTCTGGTTGGTCAGTGCCTCCAGGAGCGAGCGCAGACAGCAGGAGTCGCCCGTCGAGGCGGCATAATCGCTGCGCTCGGAGAGCTTGAAGATGGTGATCCGCAGCAGCCGTACCAGTCCCTCGGCGCGCTCGGCATAGCGACCGATCCAGAACAGATTGTCGGCGACCCGACTGGAGACCTCGCTCTCCTGCGTGACCGCGGGCGTGTGCATCTCGCTCGTGATCAGCAGGCTTTCCTGGCGCTCCGGTTCCGAGGCCACGACCCAGACGTCCTTGGCCAATCCGCCGAGCTGACTGGAGTTGAGCGCGGCGTCGCTGTTCGGGGTGACCCGCCCGAGTCCGCCGGGCATGACCACGTAGCCCTCCTCCTCGGAGGTCAAAAAGGTCCGCAGCACGCTGGGCCTGGGTTCGAGGTGCCGGCCGATGAGCGCGGGCGCGGTCGATGGTTTCACCCGTTCCTGTGCGATGTAGCTGGCGGGGCGTTCCCGGATGGCCTGGATCAGCGCCGCGCGTGCGGACGCATCCAAGGTGTCGGGGAAGAGGCAGCGTTGACTGCGATCTTTGTTCAGGGGCTTGATGACGAGCTGATCGAAACGTTCCAGGACCTGGACCAGCGACTCCGGATCGCCGCACCACCAGGTCGGAATATCCGGGATGTGCAGCTCCTCGCCGAGCAGCTCTCGGCACAGGCTCGGCAGAATGGCGGGGAGCGCCGGGTGCTCGAGGATGCCGCTTCCCAAGGCGTTGGCGATCACCAGGTTGCCGGCCCGTACCGCTTGGACCAAACCCGGTACGCCGAGAAACGAGTCTTCGCGCAGCTCCAGAGGGTCGCACCAACCGTCGTCGATGCGACGCAGGACGGCATCGATGCGCTCGAGCCTTCCCAGTGTCCGCAGCCAGAGCGCCCCGTCGCGCACGGAAAGGTCCCCGCCTTGGACGAGCGTGAAGCCGAGATAGTTGGCCAGATAGGCGTGCTCGAAGTAGGCCTCGTTCTCCGGACCCGGCGTGAGGACGACGACGCGCGCATGCTCGGCCCGTCGCGGCGCGAGACGCGTCAAGGTGCGCCGGATCGAGCGGAAAAACCCGGCGAGGCGATGCACATGCGAATCGCGGAACATGCTTGGCAGCACGCGCGACAAGACGACGCGGTTCTCAAGCGCATAGCCGAACCCGAGCGGGCTCTGGGTGCGGTCGCCGATGATCCGCCAGTGCCCGTCCGGCGTGCGGGTCAGATCGGCTGCGTACTGGATCAAGGGGCGATGACCTGCGACCTCCACGCCATGACAGGGGAGCAGAAATTCGGCACAGGCGTCGAACAGCTCGGCCGGCAAGAGACCGCTGCGGATTAGCTTGCGCGGACCGTAAAGGTCGAGCAGGATCTGATTGAGCAGGTCGGCGCGCTGAATCAGTCCGCGCTCGAGTTCGGCCCATTCCTCGCTGCGAATGAGCAGCGGCAGCAGATCCAACTCCCAGGGGCGGGACATGCCCCGCGGCTCCGCGTTGAGATTGTAGGTGACCCCGTTGTCGCGGACCATGCGGGTCGCTTCACGCCAACGCGCCTCGATACCGTTTGGCCCGAGCGTGCGCAAGGCATCGAGGACGTATTGCCAGTGCGGGCGTACCTCGCCCTCGGCCGTGCGCATCTCGTCGTAGCGCTCGGGTAAAGGCGTGTAGGCATCGACCAAACCCGACTGTTCGAGTAAGGGTGCCAGGTCGGGGACAGACATGGGCCTGGGCTCTTTCCGGGACATTGGATCTGGATTAGACACGTCATGTCCGGGTGTCGCAAGGTGCGATTAGACCCTCATCCGAGGGGGAGGCGAGGCTCGACGGGTGCGTCGGGCGGGGGGTCGGAAACTTGGAGCAGACAGCGCTCGTAGTGGCGCGCCGTCAGCGGCGGTGAGAAAAGGTCGCCCTGCGCTTCCAGGCAGCCGATGTTGAGCAGGATGAAACGCTGGCGGTCGTCGCGGACCCCGTCGGCGGTGATGTCGATGTCCAACGCTTGGGCCATCGCGATCAGGGACTGGACGACAGCCATGTCGTCCGCCGAATTCGGCATGGCATCCACGAAGCTGCGATGAATCGTGAGCCTGCGGATCGGCAGCCGACGCAGCACCGGCGGCGCAATCCAGCTCGTGCCGACCTCGCTCAAGGTCACGCCCACGCCGAGTCGGTGCAGTCGCTCGAGAACCTCGCGGACCTGCTCCGGGTGCTTGAACAGGAGGGACTCGGCAAAGCTCAACTCTAAGCGAGCGGCGTCGAGTCCGTTGGCGCGGAGCAGCCGCTCGAGCGAAGGTACCAGATCGCAACGCGTCAGCTGGGTCTCGGAGATGCTCACGGCAAGGATCCCGATCGAGGTGCCGGCGAGATTCCAGTCCCGCAGCTGACGGCATGCCTCGGCGAGGATCCACTGACCGACGTCGATCATCAGGCCGGCGGATTCGATCAGGGACAGGAGCCGTTCGTGCGCGACCAAACCCAGCTCCGGCTGATGCCAGCGCAACCGGAGCTCGGCTCCCGGCCAACGCCCTGTCTCCAGTTGGACGCGCGGCTGGAACAGCAGCTCTAACTCACCTTTTTCGAGCCCGGCTCGCAGCGTCTCGGTCAGGCGCTGACGCGCTGTCGATTTGCCGTGCGTCGGTTCGGAATAGATCCGGAAGCCGTCGCGTCCGCCTTGTTTGACGTCGCCGAGCGCCGTTGCGGCATGCGTGATCATCACCTCGGTGTTGTTGCCCGCACGGGCCTCCAAGGCGATCCCCATGCTCATGGTGACGAAGACTTGATGTCCGCGCACCGTCACCGGGGCCCGCAGGGCCGAGCGCAGGCGTCGCGCGAGCTCCTGTGCCTCCGTTGGGGTCTGAATCCCCTCGAAGAGCAGCCCGAACTGGTTTCCGCTCAAGCGTGCCAGGGTGTCGGCAGGACGAATGGTCTCGCGCAGGCGCAGTCCGACAGCACGCAGCAGCTCGTCGCCGATCGGGTGACCGAGGCTTGCGTTGATGTTCGCGAAACGATCAAGGTCGAGCAAGAAGAGCGCAACCGGGGTGCGATTGCGACGCGCCGGGTCCATCGCGTAGGCCAGGCGCGAATCGAACAACAGGCGGTTGGGCAGTTTGGTCAAGGGGTCGTAGTGGGCGAGGTACTCGACGTGCTTCGGACCGTTGGCGGAGACGGGGCGCTCGGCGAAGACGCCGACGAAATTGGTCACCTTGCCGCGGCCATCGAGGATGCGTCGCAGATGCAATCTTTGCAGATAGATCTCGCCGTCTTTGCGCCGGTTCCAGATTTCGCCTTCCCAGACGCCGTGTTTGATCAGCCGACGCCACATGCGGGTGAAGAAGCTTTTAGTGTGCCAATGGGAGTTGAGCAGGCTGGGCTTGCGCCCGAGGACCTCGGCCTCCGCATAGCCCGTGATCCGGCTGAACGCGGCATTCACAGCGACGATGCGCCCGTCGGCGTCCGTCATCAAGACGCCGTCCGAGGTTGCGGCATAGACCACCGCGGATTGCAGCAGACGTCGCTCGGAGTCCCGTACGCTGGTGACGTCGCGGATGTTGACGACGATACCCGTCACCTTGTCCTCGTCGTCGCGATGCGGAAAGAGCCTGACCTCGGACTCGCGTACCCGACCGTCCGGGCCGCTCTCGTAGATGTCGTCCACGACCGGGTGCCCGCCGTCGAGACAGCGACCGAGGTTGCGATACACCAGCTCGCTGAGCGGACCCTGACCCTCGACCTCCTGCAAAGGACGCCCGACGGCATTCTCCTGCGTCCGTTGGATCGCCGTCAGGAAGGCCGCGTTTGCGGCGAGCAGGCAGCAGCCGCGGTCGAGGAAGGCAATGCGATCGGGAGACGCGGAGACGATGTCGTAGTAGCGTGCCAGTGCTTCCTCGGCGACACGGCGTTGCGTAATGTCCAGGACGACGCCGGAGAGCTTGGATGCGCCGTCCGAGCCTGCGGGCTCGAGGCGGCCGACGCTCTCCGCCCAGCGCTGCGTCCCGTCGGCGCGGATGATGCGATGGCGAAGACGGAACGGGACGGCGGCCTCGATGGTCTGCCTTACCGCGGCGCCCACCATGTCCCGGTCGTCGGGGTGGATCTGCAGCAGCGCGGCATTCAGGGTGACGTCCGTGTTCGGCTCGAAGCCCCAGATGTCATACCAGGTGCGCGAGGCATGGATGCGGCCGGTGGCAACGTCGATCTCCCAGTTGGCGACCCCCGCGAAGGCCTGCGCTTCGTCTCCGGGGAGCTCCAACTGCAAGGGGGTGTTCGGAACGGCGCGTGGCTCGATGACGATGCCCAACACGGGAGCAGCGGGCGCCTCGCCCGGAGCGAGGCGCGAGAGGCGCATGATGGTACCGACGGGGCGACCCGTTCGAGTCAGCAGACGCAGGGTTCGGGTGGTCTCGGTCTCGCCTGTGTTCAGAAAGTCGCTGACTCGGGATGCGTCCTCGTCATCGAGCAGATCTCTGAAGGCGAGATCGGTCGGCAAGCCTCGGGGGTAGCCCAAAAGGGCCGAGAAGACGCGGGTCGCTGCCACGACGCGTTGGTCGGCGTCGAGCACGATAGCACCGCAGGGCAATGCATCGAGTAGTCGACTCAGATCGACGGCGCCTTGCCGCGCGGAGTCGACACGCGTGGTGTGCTCCTCGGTCGGTTGAAATCTTTGCATGCGCGGTTGAGGTTACGAAATGCGAGGGCGGTTGTCGTGCGATTATAAACGCGACGGTCGATTGGGTTATCGTAACACGTCGCCTTCTCTGACCGTTCGTCGGCGGCTTATGGTCGCGTGGTTTTCGTGTAATGCTTAAGATCAAGGTTTTTCGAGGATCCGGAATCGTCCATGACGCTACCGACGCATGACGACGAGCGCGCCGACCGACTGCAGTCGATCCTGTTGAACTTTGCGCGCGAGTCTCGCGTACCCGATCTGCCGAACGGGATCGGTCTGGATACACGGCTTGAGGCGGACCTCGGGCTCGATAGCCTGAGTCGCTCCGAGCTGATCGCGCGGGTCGAGCAGGGTCTCGGGGTGAGACTCTCGGAGCAGGCGCTCGCGGCGCCGACCGCCCGAGACCTTTTGGGGTTTCTGCTCGAGGAGTCCGAGGGTGCTTCCGATGCCGGTTTCACCGTCGCTCCCGCACGGACGGACGAGGGGCATCCGGTCTGTGCTGCGACCCTTTTGGATGTCCTGGATCTGCACCTGCGAGATCACGCGGATCGGCTCCACATCCTCTACGAGGGCTCGGAGTCGGGCGCGCAGCCGATCAGCTATCGGTCGCTCGCCGACGGTGCCGCACGGGTTGCCGCGCGTCTGCAGGCCGCCGGATTGCATCCGGGCGCGACCGTGGCCCTGATGCTTCCGACGGGGCCGGACTACTTCTACAGCTTCTTCGGCGTCCTCATGGCCGGCGGCGTCCCGGTGCCCATCTACCCGCCGAGTCGACCGCAGCAGATCGAGGAGCACCTGCGTCGCCATGCCCGGATTCTCGACAACGCCGGTGCAGCCTATCTGATCACGGTCCCGGAGGCACGGGCCATCGGCCGCGTCCTGCGGGTTCAGGTCCGCTCGCTGCGAGGGATCTTGACGCTCGAGGGTCTCGATCGGGAGACCCCGAGCGAGACGTGGGCGCGCCCCGCGCCGGAGGACATCGCCTTTCTCCAGTACACCTCCGGCAGCACCGGCGATCCCAAGGGTGTGGTTCTGAGTCATGCCGACCTTCTCGCGAACATCCGGGCCATGGGCGAGGTCGTGCAGGTCGGACCGGACGACGTCTTCGTGAGCTGGTTGCCGCTCTATCACGATATGGGATTGATCGGTGCATGGCTCGGCAGCCTCTATTACGGTATTCCATTGGTCTCGATGTCGCCGCTTGCCTTCCTCGCACGTCCTGCGCGCTGGCTGGAGGCGATCCATCGCCACGGCGGGACGATCTCGGCGGCCCCCAACTTTGCCTACGAGCTGTGTCTGACCCGCATTACCGACGCCCAGATCGCCGATCTGGACCTGAGCCGCTGGCGTTGGGCGCTCAACGGTGCCGAGCCCGTCGGTCCCGCGACCTTGCGTCGCTTCGCCGAGCGCTTTGCACCCGCCGGTCTGCGCGCCGAGGCGCTTGCTCCCGTCTATGGTCTGGCGGAGGCGGCGGTCGGTTTGGCGTTTCCCCCGGCGGGGCGTGGGCCCCGGATCGACTGTATCGATCGCGAGCGCTTTGCCCGCGCCGGCTATGCCTTGGCGGTGGATTGCGAGGATCCGCAGGCGATGGAGGTGGTGGCCTGCGGTCGTGCGCTCCCCGGCTATCGGGTGCGTGTGGTCGACGAAGCGGGTCGCGAGCGTCCGGAGCGCCACGAAGGTCTGCTCGAGTTCCAGGGGCCGTCGGCGACCCGGGGCTACTATCGCAATCCGGCGGCGACGCTGGCGCTCATCCGCGACGGTTGGCATACCACCGGCGATCGCGCCTACCTGGCGGGCGGCGAGATCCATCTGACCGGCCGTGTAAAGGACCTCATCATCCGCGGCGGGCGCAACCTCTATCCCTACGAGGTCGAGCAGGCCATCGGCGAAGTCCCTGGCGTGCGCAAGGGCTGCGTGGTCGCCTTCGCCACCTTAGACCCGGAGCTGGGCAGCGAGCGGCTGGTGATCCTGGTTGAGAGCAAGGAACGCGACCCGGCACGGCGTGCGGAGTTGGTCCGGCAGCTCCGCGAGCGCGCGATCGATGTGCTCGGACTTCCACCCGACGAGCTGCTCCTGGTACCGCCGCGTGCCGTACTCAAGACCTCGAGCGGGAAGCTGCGACGCGCCGCCACGCGCGATCTTTATCTCGCCGGTCAGCTCTCCGAGCAGGCGCGGCGCCCCCTCTGGCAGTTGATGCGGGCTGCGGGTTCCGGGCTTCGCGCACGGATCTTGAGCGTGCCGGGGCAGCTTTATGCGGGGTACGCGTGGGCGGCGTTCTACTTGATCTCACCCTGGTTCTGGATCGGCATCATGGCGAGCCCGAGCGTACGCCTGCGATGGTCGATGGCGCGGGTCGGCATCCGGCTCCTGCGCCGTCTGACCTTCGTGCGACTCGTCGTCACGGGCCGGGAGCATCTTCCGCCCGCAGGACATCCTTTTGTCCTGGTCGCCAATCATCAGAGCTATCTCGATGGGCTCGCCTTGGCGGAGGCGGTGGGCCGTCCGATCGGCTTTGTCGCCAAAAGCGAGCTGCTTGCGCGCCCGATCGTGGCGGCCTTCATGCGGCGAATGGGTGCGAATTTCGTGGATCGCTTCGACCCGCACGCGGGCAGTGCCGAGTCCGCCCGCTTGACCGAGCTGCTGACCCGTGGCGAGACCTTGGCGTTTTTTCCCGAAGGCACCTTCCGGGAGCAACCAGGGCTCTTGCCCTTTCGGATGGGCGCCTTTGCCGCCGCTGCACAGGCCGGCGTGCCTCTCGTTCCCGTGGCTCTGCGGGGGACACGCGAGCTGATGCCCGGCGATCGCTTTTCGCCGCGTCCCGGACAGGCCGAGGTTCTGATTGGCCCGCCCATCCGGCCAGAAGGCGACGATTGGAAAGCCGCGATCGCACTGCGTGACCGGGCGCGCGCATGGATAGCGGAGCGTGTGACCGGCTGAGTGCTGAACCTGGATCCGGCAGTCGACCGTTTCGAGCTTCATGGAAGGGCTTGGCGGCCTTGACGGTGCCTTCGTCAGATTTCGGCTCTGCCGGTAATTCCTTTTCCGAAGATCACCCCAGTGGCGTAGGTTGTGCCGAGCCGTGTGAGGCACAACCAACCGTCGGCGCAAGTTGTGCTTCCTATCGTCAGCACAACCTACGGTATGGAATCTTGCGGAAATCGCCACAGGTCATTTCCGGGAACGAGCATCCCGACTGACCTCAGATGAGCTTCACCAAGGCGGCGACCGCGGCGACTTGGGCGAACATCAGCGGCATGAGCCATTTGCGTAGATCGACCTTGGAGCGCACGATCTCTCCTCGAACCTGCTCGATCTCTTTCTGAAGGCGGAGCTCGGTTTCCCTGAATTCGCCGCGCCTTTGGACAGTCTCGGCCAGAACCTGCTCGATCTCCTTTTGGAGTCGCAGCTCGGTTTCGCGCAGATGGTCCCGGGTGAGCATATCCGGGGGGTGTGGATAGCGTTCCTCGAGGCGCTCGAATGCCTCGGCAATGACGCGCGCGGGTGCGGTCGTCGGTAGCCGTGGTCAGTGCTTCGTAGAGTGTGACGCTGGATGTCATGGAGCGACTATGGAGGGCAACTCGAACGGGCGCAAGTCCGAACGTCGCCGCGCTGCAATCGATCCGTGTATCATTTTGAGCTCCGCCCCTTGCCTGCGGCAGGCGCAGTCAGTCGCGGACATCCAGGTCGGCGGCGGTCTCGAGCGCGAGCTGCGCGGGGTCGCAATGCCGATAGAGTGCCGAGGGTTCGAGTGGCGCGACGCTCATCCGCCGAAGGTCTCCGCGATCGGGGCGCCGAAGGACTCCGTGGTGTAGCGCGAGACCGCGAGGGTCTCGGACCAATACCGCGAGGGCAGGCCCGCCTTGTGGCGTAGATGCTCGAAAAAGTCCGTAGGGTCCGGCAACTGTTCCCAGACCGACGGCAGGAAGGTCCCGCGCCGCCCGCGCTCTTCGATGATCAGCCCGTCGATGCCGGGCCGGATCTGTTCGAGCAACTCGGACTCGGACCCGAAGTGCATCGGCTCTCGGGGGCTCAGCACCGAGAGATGGATGTCGAGCCGCGGCAGCTCCGCACGGGTCAGTGGCGGGAACCGCGGGTCCTCGAAGGCCGCGGCGTAGGCGTTGCGGGCGACATCGACCACCAGCGGCCGGATCGCTTCCAGCACACCGATGCAGCCGCGCAGCTCCCCCTCGATCTGCAGCGTGACGAAGGTGGCGCGCTCGGCTTGGAGCGCGGCCGGATACTCATGCGGATCCGGCTCCAGCGGGCGGCCGTAGTTCAACCCGTGCTCGATCGACTGGGCCGCGATGCCCAACAGCATCCGCCGCTCTTCGCTCCGATAGATGCCTTGAGCTTCAGTGGAAGACATAGGCACCGTACCCCACCACCTGATCTCGCGATCCGGCGGTGTCTCCCGAGTTACGCAGGTCCAGCGTGCGGGCTTGCATCCCGCGGCGTCGTGCCGTCTCGAGCAGGCCGTTGACCGGGATCCGCCCGCAGGCCTGGTCGTATCCGATGTCTTGGGGGCGTAGCGCCTCGATAGCCGCGGAGGTCGCCGAATCCATCGCCCGGGCGGTTGCGTAGGCGTGATAGTGACTAAGGTCCGAGCTGATGACGATCAGGGTCTCGGGACCGCCCCACAGCAGATCGAGCACCTCGGCGACTTCGTCCGGACTGGCCTCGCCGACCACGAAGGGCACCAGGCTGAACCGCTCCAACACCTCCTGCAGGAAGGGCAGCTGCACCTCGAGACTGTGCTCTTGGGCGTGCGCCGCATCCATCAACTTGACCTGCGGCAGGGCGAGGGCCAAGTCGATCGCGTCACGGTCCAGCTGCACCGGGCCGAGCGGCGTCTCGAAGCGATCCGCGCTGCTCGCGGCAAGGCCGCGCAGGGGCACGCGATGCGCCGGACCGAGCAGAACGACCCGGCGCACGATCGCGCGGGCCGGGGCCAGGGTGGCATAGGCAGTGGCGGCGATGGGGCCGGAGTAGACATAGCCGGCGTGGGGGACGATCAGTGCCTTCGGGGGGGCGCCGTCCGGGCTCGCCTCAGCGAGGTAGTCGTCCACCGTCCGCTTGAGGACGCGTGGGTCGCCCGGATAGAAGAGACCGGCGACCGCCGGGCTGCGAGAGCGTGACATGGCTGTTTTCTCCTGACGGATGAGGGCCGTGAGGACCGGCTCGGGACAGGGCCCTGGCGAGCGCGGCCTCATCACCGAAGTATAGTCGGCGCGGGTGATGCGTCCTGCGGACCGCGTAACCGCTCTCGGGACCATGACGTGATCCGGGTTTGCAATCGGGCCAGCGTCATCCACACTGAAGATATCGGTATAGGCCGAGCAGGAGGTTGCGATGAACGGCGAGCGGATCGATCGCGTCGTCCCGACGCGCTACTGGCATGCCTTGGAGGACGGTCGCGTCCAATGCGACCTCTGTCCGCGCTTCTGCCGCATCAAGGAAGGACAGCGCGGCATGTGCTTCGTGCGGGCCTGCCAAGGTGGGGAGATCGTCCTGACGACCTACGGACGATCGTCCGGGTTCTGCATCGATCCGATCGAGAAGAAGCCGCTGAACCACTTTCTCCCCGGCACCCCGGTGCTCTCGTTCGGGACCGCCGGCTGTAATCTGACCTGCAAGTTCTGCCAGAACTGGGACATGAGCAAGTCACGCGAGATGGACACGCTCGCCGATGCCGCCGAGCCCGAGACCATCGCTCGGGCGGCCGAGACCCTCGGTTGTCGCAGCGTCGCCTACACCTACAACGACCCGGTGATCTTCCATGAATACGCCATCGACGTGGCTCGGGCGTGCCGCGAGCGCGGCATCAAGTCGGTCGCCGTGACGGCCGGCTACATCTGTCCGGAGCCGCGGGTCGAATTCTTTCAGTGGATGGATGCCGCCAACGTCGATCTGAAGGGCTTCACCGAGGAGTTTTATCACCGGCTCTGCAACGGCCATCTGCAGCCCGTCCTGGAGACCCTGGAGTACCTGGTCCGAGAGACCAAGGTCTGGGTCGAGCTGACGACCCTGCTGATCCCGGGGGAGAACGACTCGGAGGCCGAGCTGGAATCCATGACCCAATGGGTGGTCGAGCATCTCGGGCCCGATGTCCCGATGCATTTCACCGCCTTCCATCCCGACTACAAGATGCTCGAGTATCCGCGGACCCCGCTCTCGACCCTGACCCGCGCACGCGACGTCGCGATCAAGAACGGCGTCCGTTATGCCTACACCGGCAACGTGCACGACGAGGACGGCGAGAGCACCTACTGCCACGGCTGCGGACAGAAGCTCATCGGCCGCAACTGGTATCGGCTGTCGGATTGGAATCTGACCGCGGACGGTCGCTGCAACCGCTGCGGGACGGTGTGCGCCGGCGTCTTCGAGCCGATGCCGGGACAGTGGGGCGATCGGCGCCGGCCGGTGCGTCTGCGCGATTTCGCCGCCTGAGCGGTGCCCGGGCGGGGACAGTCGAGCGGACGGATGGAGGACATGTCGAATCGAGAGGAGGGTGCCGGATCGGCGGGCGATCGGATCGCCGCGCCGATCATCGGGTCACGATGATCAGGATCACGGGATTCATCCATCGCGACGCCCTGCACGATCTGATCGGACGCTGGATGCTCGATCGACTCAAGCCGTCGGACCCGACGGCTCTGCTGGAGTTGGTCCATTTCAACTCCGTTTATGTCGCCCGTTACCTCCCGCTGCTCGCGGAGGGTCTGCTGCAGGGCGTGCACGGCGGTCGGATTACGCGTCGGACCTGCTTCACCAAGGGTGACCTCAAGGAACAGCTCGTCGCTTATATGCCGGGCGTATCCGAGCGGGCGAGCCGGTTGGTTGCCGACTACCGGGCCGACCCCGGACGTTTCTACCGCGAGACCCCGTTTCGGGGCACACTCTATTTTGCCGACTCCGCAGGACAACGCCGCTATGTCGGCTCGAGCCGGATCAAGCGCATCCGGCGACTCGCCGAGAAGTCTGCGCGCAAGGTTGTCGATTGGCTGTACGCGGAGATCCTGCGTCGGGCTCGATCGGATCCGCTCTTTCCGGAATCCGGCCCGGCGATCGGCGACCTCGCCGGAGCGGCCCGACCCGATCTCGCCCGTAACCTGGTCCACGACCTGGACAGTCTCGAAGCGCATGGGCGCGCCCTCCTGCATCGTCTGCGTGCGATGCCGGCGCCTGGGTGGCCCCATGATGTCGAGATCAACGACGTCGCCGGGATCAAGCTCGTCATCGAGCCGGAAGCGCAGGAGCGTCCGGTCGAGGTCCTCTCGGGCCTGGGGTGTCGATTGGTGGAGCGGGAGGTCCATCGCGGCGATTACAGCGCAGTGAATCTGCTCGTCGACTATTTCCCGGACAAGGACCCCATTCTGGCGCAGGGGCTCCCCGAGAAGGTCCTGCGGGTCTTCGGGGTCCACGGCATCTCGCCGTGCGACACCCGCCGCCGCTTCGAGACCTTCGTGCGCAGCGGCGAGCCGGGGGTCCGCGTGGAGATCATCTGCTCCGGCGCCGAGGAGACCTTGGAGAGCGAGATCGGCCGCTGCATGCATGAGGATCGGATCATCCGCCAGCGCCTCGGGTGGGCCTACCAAGGCCACCTGTCGCAGAACCTGGAGTTCCTGCTCGAGTACCTCTTCGCGCTCCCCGCCGCACCCGAGGCTCGACTCGGTCGGCTGCCCGTGCGACTCTGGGAGCGGTATCTCCCGGACTACTTCGACGAGGTCAAGCGAGTCCTTTTCCGCGTTCCGTCCGTGGAGCTGAATCCGGAGTAACCCCGCCGATAACCGAGAATTTAAGCCGCGTCCGGAGCGAGATGCTCACGTTCGAGTGAGCTCGACGTTCGGTGCATCCATGCCCCTCAACTTTGGCGCGGTTTAAAAAATACTATATTTTAGTATCTTAAACCGCGCCGACTCCAACGGTCGTCAAGTCTGCCGGGGCCGATCCCATCCAAAAACATCGCACACCGCGCCGGGCGCGGTTTAAGGGGGCGAGCATGCCAGCCAAAGCGTTCGATGTCGTTATCATCGGGGCCGGACCTGCCGGTCTGTTCGCGGCCATGCGGCTCGCGGGCAAGATGAAGGTTCTGGTCATCGACCGCCGCCCGCGGCCGGGCGGGGCCGGCGGCTATACGGACGGCAAGCTCAACCTCTCGCCGCATATCGGGCTGGATCTCGCGGAGCTCGGCTTGTCGGAGGAGGAGGCAACGCGTCGCATCGAGGAGGTGGATCGGATCTTTCTCCACCACGGTGCGGACCCGACACTGCACGGTCTGGACGAGGCGCGCATTCAATGGTGGCTCGACCGCGTCTCCTGGGTCCGACGGCCGGCATCGAAGGATCGCTGGGATATCCAGCTGGTCCCGGTGGTGCAGCGTCACATGGGGACCGACTTCGCGCATCGGGTCACCAAGGCGATGGCGGACACGGTCGAGCAACGCGGCGGCACCTTGATGCTGGGGACCGCGGTGACCGAGATCCGCCGCGAGACCGACGGCGGCTTCCTGATCGAAACCGCCGCGGGCGACTTCCGCTCGCCGTACCTGGTCTGCGCGCCGGGGCGCGAAGGCGCCTATTGGTTCCGCGAGAAGGCGCGTGCACTCGGGGTGCACACCGGCCATGGTGTGATCGACATCGGCTGCCGGGTCGAGATCGCCTCGGCAGTGTATGAGGAGATCACCGACGTCCTTTACGACCCCAAGTTCATCTTCTGTACCCCAACGCATCAGGATCGCACGCGGACCTTCTGCACCAATCCGGGCGGACACGTCCGAGTCGAGGAGCATAGTGATTTCAGGCTGGTCAACGGCGATGCCCTCAAGGCATCCAAGACCGCCAATACCAACTTTGCGATCCTGAACACCGTCGGCATGACCGAGCCCCTGCAGGACACCACCGAGATGGGTCAGCAGGTCGCGCGCTTCGCCAACTTTTGGGGCGGCGGCAATAGTCTTATCGTCCAGCGCTGGGGCGATCTCATGGCCGGTCGACGCTCCAAGGCGCAGAGCTTCTTCTCCGCCGAGCTGGGTTTCGACAAGTTGATGCCGACCCTGCCGCCCGGCCCCGGCGTTACGCCGGGAGACATCTCCTTCGCTTATCCGGGCCGGATCGTGCGCAATCTACAGGAGAGCCTCGAGCTGCTCGCCCGCGTCATCCCGGGCGTCGCCCATCCATCGACCACCATTTATGTCCCCGAGATCAAGTTCTACGATGTCCGCTACCCGACCAGCCGCGAGCTGGAGACGGATGTGCCCGGACTCTTCGTCGCAGGCGACGGCGCCGGCAAGTCGCGCGGCATCGTCGGCGCGGCGGTCAACGGGCTGATGGCTGCGGAGGGAATCCTGATGCGTACTGGAATCTGAACCGTACAGGCGCAAAGAGCGCGAAGGATCACATGAAGCTCACCTAGAGCTGACACCCTGACGGAGGAAGATGTCGACTGCAAGTCGACTATGCCGGGGTTGGCGCTCTCGCGCCTCACCCGCGTGAACAGCAATGATGCTCAGGCCGACGCGAGTCGGTTCGGCGAAACGATTTCGCGGGAGTAGGGGCATCCGGCTGAGCATTCTCAATCCGCTTCGGGGTGAGCCCAGTCGATTCGATCCTGCGATATTGCTTGGCCGACGATGTCATCGACGAGGTCTTTCAATCCTCGTGTGGACTCGACGATCGGGCGTCCCCTGAATGGAGGCGCTTCAGCGACATTGAGGAAACGTACGATCCCGGCCGGATATCCGCCTTCGGTGCCGGTCTTCAGATCCGCCGGACGAATCCGCTTTCCTCTGAGAATCGGAACCCGTCGTAGCTCATCGG
This sequence comes from Thiocapsa sp. C2-2m, assembly GCF_041903745.1. Classification (NCBI taxonomy): domain Bacteria; kingdom Pseudomonadati; phylum Pseudomonadota; class Gammaproteobacteria; order Chromatiales; family Chromatiaceae; genus Thiocapsa; species Thiocapsa sp. C2-2m. The sequence continues at coordinate 21,641 of NZ_JBBWVD010000019.1, forward strand.
CGAGTGCGACGGCACATGCATTCGCCAAGCGTTCGCTCCATCCGCGCTTCTCGTTCTGACTGCCGGTCTCGGGGCGGGGGCCAGCATGCTCCAGTGCGAAAAGGAGACCCGGCTCAGGCTTGAGTTCAGTCCACAGCATGTTGATTCCGTCCGGTATCGAGCCGATGCGACGGGGTGCTTTTCGATTCGGGCAACCCGCTACCGCGCATGAAGACGACATGCTCTCTGAGGTCGGCGAGAAACGCTGGAATGAACTTGAGCCGTGATCTCGATGCACGCTCCAAGAAGCCGGAAGCCGCGCGATGGGACAGCGGCGCCGACTCGGAGGGTGCAAGGAGATCGAGCAAATGCCGATAGTCTTGGCTCAGGGGCCAAGCGCTTGCCTCGAAGACGCGAATCCGCCCGGCGTCGCCGTAGGCCGCGTGCGGCCAGCGATTCAGGCTCCGCACCTCGCGGTCCCGAACGACCACGGAGCCGGGGGAGTGAAGCCGGTCGACCAGCCAGCGCGCGACACCCACGGTGACGGCGTTTCCGACGAGCTTCCAGCGTGGGCCGTTCTTCAGGTTCGTCATGGCCGGGGCCGTCCAACCACGCTCGAATCCTTGCAGCGCCTCGGCGTCTTCGATACCGGGTGTGACGAGTTTTGCCCCCGTGGGCGCGTTCGGGATCCAGACGGCGGGTGGAGAGGGAATCCCGACCGTCGATCCGCCCTTCATGGGGGGCACGGCATCCCGCGCCCATCCGAGCCCGGTCAAGCCCTCGGTCCAATAGAAGCCAAAGGCATCTTCCCGGAACGCCGATGTGTCGGGTTCTTCGGCCTCGTCGGCAAAGAGGACCGTGCGCGGATCATGATGCCGGGATGCCACCAAGATGACCCGGTGGCGCCTTTGCGGTACACCCGTAAACCGCGAATCGACCAGGCGATAGGCCCATCGAAAGCCCAGCTGCTCAAGCTCCGAGACCAGATACGACATGGCGCGGCCGCGATCCAGGACGAGCATGTTTCTGACGTTCTCAAGGACCAACCACTCGACGTCGTGATGGCGAAGCAAGCGGAAGACGTGGGCAACCAGTCCTGATGCCTCGCCCTTGATGCCCGCAGTTCGCCCGGCTTGGGAGAGGTCCGTGCAGGGGAAGCCGGCGGTGACCACGTCTACCCCTTGGGGCAGGCTATCGAGAGTGCGGACATCCTCGATCAGCGGCACACCGGGAAAACGCGCCGCGAGGACACTGCGCGAGGCGTCCCAGAAGTCGCAGAGCAGCGCGGTGTGTGCCCCCCGCGCCTGAAAGGGCAGCTCCAACCCGCCGATGCCGCTGAACAAACCAGCAACCTTCATGCGATGTCCTCTGAGATGGCTTGGTCGATCGTTGCCGACATTGGCCCATTATCGCCGCCACCGTCGTCGGCACAACCGACGCCGGTGGGACTTGAGGATGAATTCATCACTGGGCGGCGGGGTATACAGATGCAGGGTCGTCACCCTTGCGTCCGGAAACAGTGATGCCATGCGGCGCACCGGTCCGAGATGCCGGCGGTGTGTTGGGCACGCTGCGCTTTGCCCAACCTACGGGAATCACATCCGAAATCGCCTAATCGGTCCCTTGATAATACTTGGCTAGATCCGTCTCTTTCACGCGCGTGAGCATGTCGCGCGGGAACATGCTCATCAGCTCCCAGGCGAGGTTGAGTGTGGCCTCGATGGAGCGGTCTTCGGATTCGCCTTGGCCGACGAAGCGTTCGTCGAAGGCGTCGGCGAAGGTCAGATAACGGCGGTCGCGCTCGGAGAGCTCGTCGGCGCCGATGATGGAGGCGAGGTTGCGGGTCTCTTGGGCGCGGGCGTAGAGGGCGTAGATCTGGCCGGCGACGCGGGGATGGTCCTCGCGGGTGTCGTCCTTGCCGATGCCGTCCTTCATCAAACGCGACAGACTCGGCGAGATGTGCACCGGGGGATAGATGCCCTGGTTGTGCAACTCGCGCGAGAGCACGATCTGGCCCTCGGTGATGTAGCCGGTAAGGTCCGGGATCGGGTGCGTGATGTCGTCCGAGGGCATGGAGACCACGGGCATCATGGTGATGGAGCCGTGACGCTGGTGGATGCGTCCGCAGCGCTCGTAGATCTCGGCCAGATCCGAGTAGAGATAGCCGGGGTAGCCTTTGCGCGCCGGGACGTCGCCCTTGGCGGTTGCGACCTCGCGCAGAGCCTCGGCGTAGTTGGTCATGTCGGTCAGGATCACCAGGACGTGCCGATCCAGATCGTAGGCCAGATACTCGGCGGCGGTCAGGGCTGTGCGGGGCAGGGTAAGGCGCTCGACCGGCGGGTCGTCGGCGAGGTTGATGAACATCACCACGTTGCGCAGCACGCCGGAGCTGGCGAACTCGTCGCGGAAGAACTTCGCATCCGCATAGGACACGCCCATCGCTGCGAAGACCACCGAAAAGCTCGACTCCTGATCGACCAGCTTGGCCTGGCGTCCGATCTGTGCGGCGAGCCGGTTGTGCGGCAGACCCGAGCCCGAGAAGATCGGCAGCTTCTGACCGCGCACCAGGCTGTTCAGCCCGTCGATAGTGGAGATGCCGGTCTGGATGAACTCGCGCGGATAGGTGCGTGCGGCCGGGTTGATGGCCGATCCGCCGACCGGGCGGCGGATGTTGGAGAGCACCGGCGGTCGGCCGTCGCGCGGCTCGCCGAGCCCGTTGAACTCCCGCCCGAGGATTTCGGGAGAGAGCGCGATCTCGACCGGCTCGTCGAGGAAGCGCACCCAGGTGTTCTCCAGGTCCAGGTCGTCGGTGCCTTCGAACACCAGGATCAGGACCTCGTTGTCGGCGCTGCGGATGACCTGGCCGTTGCGGGTGTTGTCCGCGTGGTCCTTGATCTGCACGCGGTCGCCGAAGGCGATTCCGGCGGTGTCTTTCACGACCAGCAGGCCGCCGCGGGCCTCGATTGCGGTGCGATATTCTTTGATGCTCATTGAACCGCGTCCGGCATACTATGCGTTGTGTTCATATTGATTCGATGTCGTCTCAGCCCACGCCCGCTGGCGCAGACGCGGTTCAAGTCTCTTAAAATGTTTACTTTCCTGAACCGCGTCCTACCGTCGCCATTGTTTGGGACAAGGTTATGCTCGCCCCGAAACGCCCCATGTCGCTCCGGACGCGGTTCAGCTCTGTTCGCCATGTTTGGCGTATTCGATCCGCACCGACTCCATCGCATGATCGACCTCGGTGCGGAAGGCGAGGACCTGGTCGAGCTGCTCGCTGGAGTACATCGACTTGAGGCGTCGCATCTTGGCCATGAGTGGGAGATGCTGCAGTTCGGAGACCGGTACACCGAGCTTGATCAGGGCGGCACCGCGCTTGTAGATGGTGATGGCGAGATCGAGCAGGGCGTATTGCTTTTCGGGCGAGCAGAAGGTGTCGATCTCGTCGAGCGCGCTTTGCTGGAGCACGCCTTCCTTGATCAAGGATGCGCCTTCCAGCTCCCAGCGCTGCGCGTCCGAGAGTGCCTCGGGGCCGACCAGGTTGACGATGCGCGAGAGCTCGGCGTCGCGCGCCAGGAGTGCGAGTGCGGCGGTACGACGCTTCTCCCAGTCCGGGTCGATCTCCTTGTGCCACCACTGCGCGGCGGTGTGGACGTGCTTGGAGAAGCTGGTGACCCAATCGATGGAGGGATAGTGACGGGCGTCGGCCAGCTCCTTGGAGAGTGCCCAGAAGGTCTCGATGATGTCCTTGGTGTGGCTGGTCACCGGCTCGGAGAAGTCGCCGCCGGGCGGCGAGACCGCGCCGATCAGGGTGACCGAGCCGGAGCCCGCACCGTAGGTCTCCACACGTCCGGCGCGCTCGTAGACCGCGGCGAGGCGTGACGCCAGGTAGGCCGGATACCCTTCTTCGACCGGCATCTGACCAAGCCGCCCGGAGACCTCGCGCAGCGCCTCGGCCCAGCGGCTGGTGGAGTCCGCGAGCATGACCACGTCGTAGCCCATGTCGCGGTAATACTCGGCCATGGTGATGCCGACATAGACCGACGCCTCGCGCGCCACCACCGGCATGTTGGAGGTGTTGGCGACGAGCAGGGTGCGCTCCATCAGCTTGCGCCCGGTGTAGGGGTCGTCCAGCTCGGGGAAGCTTTCGAGTACGTCCACCAGCTCGTTGCCGCGCTCGCCGCAGCCGACATAGATGACGATGTCGGCGTTGGACCAGCGGGCGATCTGCTGCTGAACAACGGTCTTGCCGGCCCCGAATGGCCCAGGTACGGCACCCTTGCCGCCCTTGAGTTGCGGGAAGAAGGTGTCGATGACCCGCTGTCCGGTGATCAGCGGCGACACCCCGTCGTCGCGACGCAGGTAAGGCCGCGGTTTGCGTACCGGCCAACGCTGATACATGCTCAGCCGATGGCTGATGCCGCGCGGATCGCGCACCCGCGCGATGGTCGACTCGATGTCGTACTCGCCCGCCGGCGCCACCTCGAGCAGCTCGCCCTCGACACCCGGCGGCACCATGATCCGGTGCAGTACGGTCGTGGTCTCTTGGACCGTGCCCAGGACGATGCCGGGGCCGACCTTGCCGCCCGGGCTCAGCTCGCGATTGGGCTCGAACTCCCACTCGCGCGCCCGATCGAGCGCGGGCACCGTGATGCCGCGACGGATGTAGTCACCCGACTCCAGTGCGATCTTCTCGAGTGGGCGCTGCACGCCGTCGAAGATACCGCCCATCAGACCGGGGCCGAGCTCGACCGAGAGCGGCCAGCCCAAGCCCTGCGCCGGTTCCCCGGGGCGCACCCCGTCGGTGGACTCGTAGGTCTGCACGACCGCAAGCTGTCCCCGCAGCGAGATCACCTCGCCGAAGAGGCCAAGGTTGCCAATCTTGACCTGCTCGCCGCTGCGCACGCCCGGCAGCTCGACGGTGACAATGGGGCCGTTGATGTCTCGGATGACACCCGTTCGCTTGGTTTCACTCATGGGTTTCACTCATGGGTTTCGCTCATGGTCTCATCCGCTGAAGAGGTTGCCGGTGTCGAACCCGCTCGGCAACAGCCGTTCGAGGATGACCTGTTGGACGGCGGGGCGCAGACGCTCGAGCCGGCCCTCGTAGGTATTGTCGACGCGAATGCGGCGGTCGCGGCTGGCGACGAGCACCCCGCCGAGCGTCTCGATCGGCTCCTTGGAGAGGGTCACGGTTTTGTGGCTCGGGAGGGTCTCCAGGATCGCGTCCCAGCGCTCGGCCAGGCGCTGCAGATCGCGCGCATTGGACGAGACGACCAGGGACTTCTCCTCGATGAGGTTGGCAGCGCGCACGATCAGGCTCTCCAGCCAGGGCTCGTAGCGCCCGAGGTCTTCGCTGAACGCCTTCATCCGTCCCGCGAGGGCGCGCTCGACATCCTGCACCAGGTTCCAGCGCATCCGGTCCAGGTGCGTCTGCATCTTCAGCTCGCTGGCCTGCACCTGTTGGCGGAAGGTCCGATCCGCGAGCGTCTTGGCGATGCTCTCTTCGCGACTCTCGCGCATGCGCAGCCGCTCCGCGGCCTCGCGCAGGATGCTGTCGCGGCTGCGGTTGGCGCGCTCGCGATACTCGCCGGCCAGCCGTTCCGCGCGGGCCAAAATGGCCTGCTCAAGCTCTTGTACCTGATTCACGATCGACCCTCGTTAAATCGCGTCCGGAGCGAAAACCATTGTCTTGTCACTTGCCGCTGCCTTGTGAACACCAGGGGCGACGGTTGAGACACGATTTAAGTGAATGAATACTGTTTGTTGACAACCAAGGCATGTACGGGCTCACCCGGCGATCTGCGAGACTCGGTGGCTCATGGCTCCACCTTGGCGTTGACGACGGCATTGCCGAACAGGGCTGCCAGCCGGCGCGCTACCTCGCTCCCGAGCTGAGGATGCTCGCCGAGCGGGGGCACGGCGATCACGACGATCCGTCCCCCCTCGCGACGCACGCGCTTGAGGTTCGGGATATCCTGCGCCATGACGGCATCGTCGACGACCACGAAGGCCTTCTCGCGTCCGCGCAGCAGCTCCCGAATGGTCCGATCGACAAGCTCCGGGTCGGGATTGGGATGCGTCTCGAAGCCGATGAGTCGAAAGCCGTCTGCAAGCCGATCTTCGCCGAGGAAGAGCATGCGTGTCGGTCGACCGTAGTCCTGTTCCGTCTCCACCACCAATGCTCCTGACCGGCGCGCCGATTAGAGTTTGTTGATCAGCAGGATCGAGATAACGAGGCCGTAGATGGCAATACCCTCGGCAAGTCCGAGATAGATGAGGGTTCGGCCGAGGTTCTCCGGCTTCTCGGTGATGGCTGCAAGCGATGCGGCTCCGATCGGACCGACCGCGATGCCGGCGCCGATGGTGGAAATGGCGGTCGGGATACCGGCACCGATGATCGCCAGACCCATGCCGAGAGACATCTCGTTCACGGACTCCATGGCGACGACATCCACGTCGGCGAAGGCGTCGTTGATGCCGAGCACCAGCAGACCGAGCTGAGCGCCGACGAAGACGACCAGTTGGGCGCCCATCGCCGGCTTGTACCAGGACCGGCCCCCGGTCGCGAGCTGCGGGCGAAACTCGAGCGCGAATCCGAGCAGGATGAGTCCGAGGATGGCGAAGGTCATCAGGGCGACGAGCCAGTACATTGCATGCTCCAGTGTTGTGTTACGGTTGTGACGATAGGGTTCTTCGGCGACTCGCGGTGTGCGTGAAGTCGGTGCGATTAAGGGCTTGGTTCACCGGACGGATCGGCAGACTTGACGACTGCCGTCGGTATGTTCGGGCTCGCCGGGTTGACAGTGACCTGCTGAAGACGCGGATTGAGGACCAGGTCCATGTCTTCCATGGGCACCGCGCCCATCAGCGCGGCGTCACCCATAACGAGTGCTCCCGTGAAGCAGTTGCGGTTCTCGAAGCGAATCTGCAGCGGACCGACATAAGGTACGAGGGCCGATCGTCCATCGGCCGTCGTGACCTCGCGCTTTTCAAGCTCGGCGAGATTCAATTGGAGCGCGACGTGCTCGGGGATACAGAGCGTGATCGCGCCTGAATCGAACATCGCGCGTGCCTTCATGGGTCGCAGGTTGGCTTCCCTGGGATTGATCAGTTCGATGTCCGCGTAGATGAGTCCCATGCCTTACTCCCGATGAACGAAACTCCCGATGAACGAACGGCTCAGACCGATCCACGCCGGAACTTCAGGGGCGCGAACTCATGACCGTTCCCCGAGAAATACCGCGAGAATCCCTCGTAGTACTGCAGACGCATCACCTGAATCATGACGATACCGCCCTCCAGAACGATGACGAAGATATTGCCGAGGATCAGGGTGACGACATGACCGAAGGCGCCCATCATGCCCGCGAGCGTCATGATGGCGATCGAGAGCGCGACATGGTTCAGGCTGAACGCGGCGACACGCAAAAACGACAAGGTGTTGGAGACATAGCCGATGACGGTTTCCAGAGTCTCGATGAAGACGACCAGTATCTTTTCCCCGACCGCCCCCTCTTGATGGAGCCAACTGTGCGCGGCGAGGGCGAGGAGTGCACCGATCGCCAAGACCATCGGGAGGGTGCCGAAGGCGTCGGCGGCGTCGACCCGAACTCCGGGGACACCCTCGCCGGCCGTCGCGACGTTCACGGCGCCGCTGATCAGCGCCAGGTAGAAGATCAGATTGATGACGCCGTGATGTCCGAAGATGGCCCCGGACCAGTTGCGGATCACCAGTCGGTTGTAGATCGCCAACAGGCAGGCTAGCGTCAAGAAGAGCACGCCCCAGCCGAGCGCGATGCGCAGCATTAGGAGCGGATCGCTCAACGGACTCATCCAGAGTGCGGGGATCAGGTGCTCCTCGCCGAAGATGCTGCCGAAGAGCACGCCGAAGACCATCGAGGACAGCCCGGCCATCAATCCGAACGGCCAGAAGCGCCCGAGCTTCTTGCGCAGCAGCCAGGCGGCGAGGGCGATCACGGCGCCTTGGCCGATGTCGCCGAACATACTCCCGAACATCAACACAAAGGTGACGGCAAAGAGCGGTGTGGGATCGACCTCGCCGTACTCGGGCACGCCGTATTGCTTCACCAGCATGGCGAAGGGCGAGAGGATCCAGCTCTTGGGCGGCACCGTCGGGACCAGGGCGCGTTCCTCCGCCGTGGGGTTGCGCACGCTCATTTCGAAGGGATGGTTGAGCGATTCGCGCAGGCGTGCGTCGAGCTGCTCGACCGAGCGTGCCGGGACCCAACCTGCCAGATAAGCGAGGTAGCCGGCGCTGCGGAGCGATGGATCGAGCGAGACCAGCGGCTCGGCCAGCATCAGGGTTCGCCGTGCTTCCAGCAGCGGTCCCGCGAACGGGTCGGACCAGCGCGCGAGGGTCTCGAGCAGGGTCTTGCGTTGAGCGTCGATCGATGCGCGCTGGGCGTCGAGGTCGCGCTGCAGCTCGGCTGGATTGCGGTCGAGCTCCTGCGGAATCGGCAGGTTCTGAAAGCCGGCGGCGTCGAGCACTGCGGAGAGCTGACTCTCCTTCGTTCCGGCCGGGCCGACGATCACGACATGGGCGTTCTCGTCCTGCTGCATGTAGAGATGCAGGATGTATCCGGCGAGCCCGATTGCGCCTTCCAGTTGGCGCAGGTTCTCTCGCGGGACCAGGCCGACGTAGAAGTCCAGAAAGCGTGTCTTGCTGCGCAGCATCCCCAGATCGATGTTGAGATGCGCGAAGTTGGCCAGGGCGGCTTGCTGCTCCTTGACCAAGCGCTCCTCGTCGTCGAGCCGACGCAGATCTTCCTCGTAGCTGGAGGTCTCGCTCCAGACCTCGCCGAGCCAGGCGTTCAAGGTCTGCAGCTCCCCGAAATCGACCACGCGGACCTGCTCGATCTCGGGGGTCGCCGGCACCGGGATCAACTTGCCGATCTTCTCGAGCCGGGCGGTGGCTTGGGCGAAGACCTCGCGATACTCGCGTCCCGGCAGACCGGCGAGCCGGGCCTCGGTCGGCGGGCGTGTATCCGGGTGAAAGCTCTCCATGTCCGCCAAGGCGAGCGATGCCTGCGGAAGATCCTCGGTGAGGACCAGGAGCCGAACATGCTTCATCGGTGTCGAGCGCAACATGCGTCAGCCCCTCTGCATCGGATGGTGAGACGGGGTGCGCATCAGGCTGCCCGACTCCCGGCCCAGGGACATCCCGGCTCTGACAGCTCGACTGCGATCTCGATGGCGGCGGACGGGAGATTCAGGATCTGGCCTTGGGCCAGCGCGAACAGCAGCAGAAGATCGCGCTCGCGCAGCATCAGATAGGCCAATGCACGCGCGACGCCCGATTGGGTATGGTGCAGAACCCAATGCGCCTCGCCTGCCGCGTAGGCGCCAATGCGCTTCTGAGCGTCCACGATGTTTTTGCTGCCGACGAGCAATCGGTCCAACGGCGCCGGCAAGGTGGCGACGACACCCTCGAAGGTCTCCACATTCACCAGATGGAGGAGCCGATCGCGCGTGAGCAGACGCATCGAGGGGACAAGGTAGTAGAAGGTCTCCGAAGCCGAAAGCTGGTAGGAGAACCGAAAGCGCAGGAGCCACATCAAATTGATGCGATCCAGCTCGGCGCCCATGAGGCGTTTCAGCGGATTGAGGTTCGCGTCGCTGAACGCCATGACCTGTCTCAACAGCCCGGCGTAATAGCGTTGATCGATTGCCGCCTCCAACGCGAACGGCTCGCGCTGCTGCTCGTAGACCTCGCGCGCTTGGCGAGCCAGGGTGCGGTGGGCCCCGGCCTCCAGCTGGCGCAGCAGCTCCAGGACGTTCTCGGCGCGAAACAGCTCGGTGCTGACCTCTTCGGACAGGCGCATGTGCTCGGGCAGCACGTAGAGGTTGTCCCGGATCTCCTTCTGATCCAGGTCGTAGAGCTTGCCGCGGATCAGGGTCTTGAGATTGAAGAGGGCGTACTTGCGTCCCCAGTCGAGCACCAGGGCGCGCTCGGCGGTGTTCATGGGCCGCACCAGAATGAGCAGCTCGGCGAGCAGCACCTGAATCAGGCTTTGCTCCACTGCCCGACTACGCGCGCGCGTAGACTGCTGATCGTCGAGGATCGCGTTCAAGCCGAAACGCTCCGCCAGGGACGCCAAGGGCAGGTGAGATAGTGCCGCGATCCCGTTCGGCTCGAACAACTGCATCGCCATGACGGAGACGCGCGTGTTGAGGTAGGCGTGGTCGGCAATGATGGTCATGAAGAAACCGCAAGTAAGCTGCTGATCGGACGTCGCGCCGGTGAGGAGTCGATTCGGGGTTCAGCGATCCGGGTCGATCAGGACCTGAAAGGCGGCATCCAAGGCTTCGCCTTCGCGGCGCTCGGCCTGATCGCGCAGTTGAACGTGTCGCTCGTCGTAGCGACGACGCAGCTCGGCGACGTTTTGCTCGGCGCGCTCCTCGGCCTTTGCGATGAAGCCCCGATGCAGATCCGGGATCCGCGCGGTGAAGCGATCGTTCTCGGATTTTGCATCCGCCATCGCCTTTTGAATGGTGCGCTCTTGCTCGGCCTCGGCCTGCTGAGCAATCTTCTCGGCGCGCATCTCGGCTTCGAGAAGGCGTTGGAGGGTGTCGTCCATCGTGGTCTACCTGCTAGAACAACAGAGGTGCGGCGCGTTACCTTACCCGAAGACCGGGCAAAATGCGCGCGACACTGCGGGGCGTTATACCGAGATCGATGCCGTCATGCACACGCAGGCGGGGCAATCGGTCACGAAACTGACACGGATCAAATCCAACGAGCGCCGCCCCCCCGCATTCTGCGACGCCTGAACTAGAATATCACCGTATTCTAACGAAACCGCTTCCCAAGTGGAATGCAGGGATACGAGGGACGGAGAGGCGCGGTCGAGGCCCAAGGCTTTTTGGTCCGACCCCTCCCCAGGGTATGCGGTCGAGGTGCAATGGAGCGAGACGCGGCGTGATCAAGCAGCCCTCCGATGCTGATCTGGAACGGATCGATGCCGCGTTCAACAGGGCACTGGCCGCAGAGGCATCCGCTCGCGAGTCGGTCGCGGCCTGTCGCATCCAAGCCGATCGGGTTCTAGCCGATGCCGAGAACCATGCACGCCGCCTCGTCGAGCGCACCGATCGCCGTCTTCTCGCTGTTCAGCGGATCGCCGACATGAGTCTGCGACACGCCCTCTCCGATCTTCTCGATCGGGCCGCCGAGCCGGTTGGAGACGACCTCGACACAGCCGCCGATGCTCGGTTGGATGCCGCCATCGGCGTTCTTGCCGACGAGATGATCGGTGTCGTCGCCGATGCCGACGTTTCGGTCGAGCGCGGCGAAGGAGGTCCGTCATGAACGCCGGCCCCCGTCTCGCTTATGCCCAAGCGCGCCTTCAAGCACGTCTGTCGCGGCTGCCTACGGCGGCGGATTGGCAGCGCTTGTCCAGCGCGCGTACCCTGGCGACCTATCTGGAAGAGGCACGCGTGACCGGGCTGATTGACTGGGTCAGGTCCTTCTCCGGGTTGAGTCAGGCCCATGAGCTGGATCGCGGTTGTCGCGCCCTCGCGCTTGAGACGGCCGTGACCGTCGCCGACTGGTCGCCCGCGGGCTGGCGGGCGGCAATCGAGTGGGTGGCTTGGCTGCCCTGGCTGCCGCAGCTCGAGCATCTGGCGCGCGGCGAGACCTTGCCGGATTGGTCGACCCTGGACGTCCGGTTGCGTGGCCTGATCGGCGAGAACGGCGCGCTGGATCCGCAGGCATGGGAGACGAGTGGGCTGAACACGCTTGCGGCCGAGACCGACACGGGCGGTGCGGACCGCGATCTTGGAGCGCGCTGGCAAACGGCGTGGCGCGAGCGCTGGCCGACCTGTCGAGGCCGCTGTCGGCGCGATCTGGACGGATTCTCCCGACTGATCCAGGCCCATCTGGAGCGCTTCCGCGGCGCGCCGTCCGCCTCCGCGTGGGAATTGCGCGAAGTCCTGCGCGATCGTCTGCACGCCTATCTCCACCAACATCCGGTTCAGCCCGTCGCACTTTTCGCATACCTCGCGATCGTCTTCCTGGATATCGAACGGTTGCGCGGGGCCCTGCTCAGCCGGGCAGTCTTCGATACGGAGCGTTTGGATTCTTGATGTTGCGTCCTGCCTCCACACGCTGGTTCGAGGTGCTGTGCCCACGGCGCGAAAGCGTGCGCACGGTGACCGAGCTCGCGCGCACCGGGGCGGTCGAGATCGAGATCCGCGATCGGGTCTGTGGGGATTTCCCGGTTGAGCATCTCTCCGAAGGACTCGTGGCCTACGAGGCGCTGAAGGTGCGCTACGGCCGCTACTGGGAGCGCGGACGGCTAAGGCGCAAGATGTTGGTTGAGTCGCCCGAAGCGGTCTTGGAGCGCGCCTTGGCGCGAGTCGGTGCGTGGCGGCGTGAGGCTGATCCACTGATCGACATCCTCCAGTCCTGCGAGGAGGAGCTGACCCGGCTCAAGTGGTTGGCGCAGGTGATCGGGAAGATCATCGACAGCCCGCTCGACTTCGGCGCGGTGGCGCGCAGCGGACCGGTTCTCGGGACCTTCTGCGCAGTCTTGCCGAAGGACGCTCGGCCGCAGTTGCCGGATGATGTCATCCCGCGTCAGATCCCGTGGGACGACGAATACTGCGCCATGATTCTGGGGCCGCGCGATCGGCTCGACGCGGTCAAACATCTGGTGCAGGCGGCCAAGGGGCGGGTCATCGAGCGGCCGCCTTGGCTGACGGGCGATGCGCGCGATTCGCTTGCACGGATCGGTGCGCGGCGCGCGTTTCTTTCCACGCGCGTGGTCTATCTCAAGGCCGAGCTGGACACCCTCTTCGACGAATACGACCTCGGCGATACGCTCGGCGAGGTCGCCGGGCTGGCTTGGTTTGCTGCACATGTCGGGTGTTTGGAGCGCGCCGGCGCGCATCTGGTCTGGGTCACGGGATGGACCGACGATCTGAACGGCGAGCGACTCCGTGCGGCCCTCGACGCGGGACGCACCCGCGCCTTGCTGCGCCTGACCAAGCCGCCGCCCGGCAAGCGCCCGCCGCAGATCCTGGACAATCCACCCTGGATGCGTCCGTTCGAGCTGTTCGCGCGTGCCTTGGGTGTGCCGGGCTCGGACGAGGCGGACCCGACGCCGGTGCTGATCTTCGTGGTGCCCCTGTTGTTCGGCTACATGTTCGGCGACGTGGGGCAGGGCGCGGTGCTGGTCGGCGTCGGGCTGTGGCTGCAGCGACGCTGGCCGGAGGCGCGCTTGATGGTGCTCGGCGGCGCCTCGGCGATGGTCTTCGGGATCCTGTTCGGGAGCCTCTTCGGTCGCGAGGACATCATCCCCGCCCTCTGGATGCATCCGCTGCACGATCCCTTGACCTTGCTCGGTGTCCCTCTGCTCTTCGCCGTCGCCTTGTTGAGTCTCGGGCATCTCCTATCGGGTCTGAGCGCACTCTGGCGTGGGGAGCTCGGGCGCTGGCTAATGCAGGATCTGGGCTTTCTGGTGCTCTATCTGGGGTTGATCGCTACGGTGCTGCGCCCCGGCCTCGGCTGGATCGCGCTGCTCGGGTTGGCGTGGTACCTGATCGGCGCCTTCCTGGTCCATCGCGCCCTGCTCGGCGGGCTCGCCGCCATCGGTCACCTCCTGGAGTCAGGGGTCCAGATCATGGTCAATACGCTCTCGTTTGCCCGCGTCGGTGCCTTTGCTTTGGCGCATTCGGCACTCTCGGTCGCCGTGGTCACCATGGCGGATTCGGTGCCGCTCTGGGCCGGGATCATCATTATGATCCTGGGCAATGTCCTGATCATTCTTTTGGAAGGGCTGGTGGTCTCGATTCAGACCACACGGCTCGTGCTGTTCGAGTTCTTCAACCGCTTCCTGCAGGGCACCGGGAGGGTCTTCCGGCCACTTCCGGTACCGCCGCCCATTGTGCGGGAGGCGTTGCAGGGTGCGGTGTGAGCGGACCCGGGTCCGTCGGCGGTTCCACGCGTGCTAAACCGCGTCCAGAGCGAGAGGCTCATGGTCGAGTGAGCTCAACGTTTGGTGCAGCCACGGCCCTTTCGCGGGGACGCGGTTTAAATTGATCTATTTTTTAATTATTTAAACCGCGCCGGCTCCGACGGCCGTCAAGTCTGTCGGGGCCGATCCCATCCAAAAACATCGCATACCGCGCCGGGCGCGGTTTAGAAGGAGTGGAGTCATGAATCGACAAATCCTGTTCGCCGGTGTGATGGTGCTGGGCGTCGCCCTGCTCGCTGGCGTCTCCAGCCTGCTGTTCTGGCAATCGGGTGCGTTCGCCGCGGAGGTCGTCGCGCTCGAGGTGATACCGATCCACCCGGATGTGCTGCGCTGGGGGTATCTTGCGGCCGCTCTCGCGACCATGGTGGGCTCGGTTGCGGCGGCTTATGCGGTCGCGACCATCGGCGCCGCAGCCGTCGGTGCCTTGGCCGAGAAGCCCGAGTTGTTCGGGCGGATGGTCATCCTGGTCGGGCTCGCGGAAGGCATTGCCATCTACGGCCTCATCATCTCGGTGTTGATTCTCAACCGGCTCGGTTGAGGGTCGTATCGCCATGGTGGCCTGTGCCTTTCTCGGCGACGAGGTCAGCGGGCTCGGCTTCCGGCTCGCGGGGGTCGAGGTCCATTGCCCCGAGCCGCCGCAGATGCGTGCGCTCTTTCTGCGGCTGCGCGAGGAGACCCGCGTCATCGTCATGACGGCCGAGATCGCGGCCGCGTTGCCCCCCGATCTGTTGCGAGAGGCGGAGTTGGCGACCTGGCCGCTGGTCCTGGTGATCCCGGACGTGCGCAACCGGGTTGCGGCGCCGGATCTCGTCGCCGACGTGCGACGCCATTTGGGGATGGCCGAATGAAGCTCGAGGAGCGCGAACGTGGTTTGCTGCACCTGATCGAGGAGTATCGGGACGCGGAGTGCCGTACCCTCCTGGAGACGGCGCGCGCCGAGGCGAAGACCCTGCTCGCCGATGCCTATCGGCGCGCACGCGCGCAGCTTCACGAGCGGGTGGTTTCGGAACGGGCGAATGCGCGGTCTCGGCTCCACGCCGCGCGTGCCGAGCACGACACCCGTCTGCGCGCGAGCGGAGATCGGGCCAACGCGCGACTCCTGGAGCTGGCTTGGCCGCGTCTGTATGAGGTGCTGGGCAGGCGCTGGGCGGATGAAGAGACCCGCACCATCTGGGCGAGCCATGCCATCGCCCAAGCGCGGCGACGGCTCCCGCCCGGGCTTTGGACGGTGCGCCATCCGCCCGCGTGGTCCGCCGCCGAATGGGGACCGTTCGAGGCCGAGCTGACCCGGGCGCTGGGTCAGGCGCCGCATTTTCGGGCCGACGGCGCCGTGTCGGCCGGCCTCGTCATCGAAGCGCAGGGTGCGGTCCTGGATGCGAGCCTCGAGGGTCTGCTGCGTGACCGCCGACGCTTGGAGGCGCGCCTGTTGGCGGTATTGGCACGGCATCCGATGGATGCGGGGGTCGAGATATGAACACGGCGGAAACCACTTGGATCAGCGGCCCCGTCCTGCGGGCACGCCCCGACGGCGCCTTCCGTCTGCGCGAGTCGGTTACGGTCGGGGATCAGGCACTCCTCGGCGAGGTGATCCGCATCGCCCGCGACGAGATCACCGTCCAGCTCTACGAGGACACCAGCGGCCTGCGCCCCGGGATTGAGGTCACGGGATCCGGTCGGCTCCTGTCGATCCGTCTGGGGCCGGCGATTCTGGCGGGGATCTTCGACGGACTCCTACGCCCCATCGCGGATATCGCCGATCCCTACGTCAAGCCGGGGATGCAGGTGCATGCCGCCAGGCAGTTCCACTTCACCCCGAGCGTGTGCGTCGGCGACACCCTGATGCCCGGCACGGCGATCGGAGAGGTCGCGAACGGGACCGGCATCGCTCAGCGCTGCCTGGTGCCTGCGGATTCGGCGGGCGGGCGCGTCACCGCGATCGCCGACCCCGGCGAGTATCCGGACGACCAGCCGATCTGCTGGATCGACGCCGCCGACGGTCGTCGCCTTGCGATCGCCATGACCCACGAGTGGCCGGTGCGGGTGCCGCGACCCGTGCAGGCGCGGCTGCCCTCGGACGAGCCCATGTTGACCGGGCAGCGCGTCATCGACTGTCTGTTCCCGGTCGCGCGCGGAGGCACCGGGGCCATTCCGGGCGGTTTCGGCACCGGCAAGACCGTCTTGCTCGAGACTGTCGGCAAGTGGTGCAACGCCGATGTCATCGTCTATGTCGGTTGCGGCGAGCGCGGCAACGAGATGGCCGGCTTGCTCGCCGAGTTCAGCGAGCTGGAAGACCCGCGCAGCGGACGTCCCTTGCTCGAGCGCACCGTCGTCATCGCCAACACCTCGAACATGCCCGTTTCGGCACGCGAGGCCAGCATCTACACCGGGATTACGGTGGCGGAGTATTTTCGCGACCAGGGCATGAACGTCACCCTGATGGCGGACTCCACCAGCCGCTGGGCCGAGGCCCTGCGCGAGGTCTCCGGCCGGCTCGGCGAGCTGCCCGGCGAGGCCGGCTATCCCGCCTATCTGAGCAGTCGCTTGGCCGACTTCTACGAGCGCGCCGCGCGGGTGCGCACGCTGGGCGGGGAGATCGGATCGGTCACGCTGCTTGGCGCCGTCAGCCCGCCCTCTGGCGACTTCTCCGAGCCCGTAACCACGCACACCCGGCGCTATGTCGGCTCGCTCTGGGGCCTCGACGCCAAACGGGCGCAGGCGCGCTTCTACCCGGCCATTCACCCCCTGCAGTCCTACAGCCTGGTCGCCGGAAACCTCGCGCGCTGGTGGCACAACACCGGATGTACGCGCTGGCAGGAGCTGCGTCGGCGCTTCCTGACGCTCTTGGAGGACGAGGCCCGCTTGGAGCGCATGGCCCGCATTATCGGACGCGACGCCATGCCTGCACGCCAGCGGCTCGTGCTCATCTGCGCCCAACTGGTCAACGAGTGCTTCCTGCGCCAGTCCGCCTACTCGATGAACGACCGCTACGCCAGCCCGTCGCGCCAATCGGTCATGATGCGCCTCATCGGCAGCTTCATCGAAGGCTCCGAGCGTCTGCTCGACGCCGGCGTCGTCCCCGAGGCGATTCGCGATCAACCCGTCTTCCGTCGCCTCATGCGCATGGGCGAGGAGATCGAAGACGGCGACTGGGAGGCATTCTCCGCGCTCGATCAGGAGCTGACCGCCACGATTCGGCGGTTGATCAACGAGGCGCGGGAAGGGTGATAGTTTCGGGGTTCGGGGTTCAGCCCGTAGGTTGTGCTGACGATAGGATGCACAACTTGCGCCGACGGTTGGTTGTGCCTCGCAAGGCTCGGCACAACCTACGATCCGCTTGACATGGAGCGCTCCGATGGGCGGCTTGGCATAACGGTTTCGGAACTCGCCTTAAAGCAATCAGCAAAAAGCTGATAGCTGATAGCTGATAGCTGATAGCTGATAGCTGATAGCTGATAGCTGATAGCTGATAGCTGATAGCTGATAGCTGATAGCTGACGGCAGGAGGCAGGAAGCTCCCGCGCCCAGCGCACGCAAGCAGGTACGCCAATGACATACGCCAGACTCGTCGGAGAAGAAATCGCCAATCGTGCGGAGGGTCCGCTGCTGTTCTTGAGCCGCAGCCTCGACGTGGGTCTGAACGAGGCGGTGGAGGTGGAGGGCGCGGACGGCTCGGTGCGTCTCGGGCGTATCGCCGCCTTGGATGATGACTCTATCACGGTGGAGATGCTCGACGACACCGCCGGGCTCGCCCTGCAGGGCACGCGCGTGCGCTTCTTCGGCGAGCCGCTGCGCTTCCATGTCGGTCCGGGGCTGCTCGGGCGGGTCTTCAACGGTATCGGCAAACCGCTCGACGGGGGACCGCCGCTTGCGGCCGAGCACGCCTTCCGGGTCGATGGCCTGCCGATCAAGCCCACCGCACGCGAGGCGCCGAGCGAATTCCTCGAGACTGGATTCACCTCGATCGATCTCATGAACAGCCTGGTGCGCGGCCAGAAACTGCCGCTCTTCTCGGGCGGCGGCCTCCCCCATGACCGCATCGCCGTGGACATCGCCTGCAACGCGCGCCTGCCGGGCGATGCCGAAGAGGCGGAAGGGTTCGCCATCGTCTTCGCCGGTATCGGCATCCCGCACGACAGCGCCGAGTTTTTTCGCGAGGAGATGGAGAAGAGCGGGGCGCTCGCCCGCACGGTGCTCTTTCTCAACCTGGCCAGCGATTCGAGTGCGCAGCGTCTGCTCGCCCCTCGCTTCGCCCTGACCGCCGCCGAATATCTTGCCTTCGTCGAAGGCATGCACGTCCTGGTGATCCTGACCGATCTCACCAACTACTGCGAGGCCCTGCGCGAGGTCTCGGCGAGCCGCGGCGAGGTCCCCAGTCGCAAGGGCTATCCGGGTTACATGTACTCGGACCTGGCAACCCTCTACGAGCGCGCCGGTCGCATCCGCGGGAAACCGGGCTCGGTCACGCAGGTCCCCATCCTGACCATGCCGAACGACGACATCACCCACCCCATCCCGGATCTCACCGGCTACATCACCGAGGGCCAGATCGTGCTTGATCGGGATCTGCATCGGCGCGACATCTATCCGCCGATCCGCCTGCTGCCGAGTCTCTCGCGCCTGATGAAGGACGGCATCGGCAAAGGGCGCACCCATGCGGATCATCCGGCACTCGCCGCGCAGCTTTACGCCAGTTACAGCCAAGCCCAGCAGACCCGGGTGCTGGCCGGCGTGGTCGGGGAGGACGGTCTCTCCGAAGACGACCGCAAGCTCCTCCTCTTCGGCGACGACTTCGAGCAGAAGGTGATTCATCAAGGCGTCGATGCCCGAACCCTGGAGGAGAGCATGGCCGCTGGCTGGTCCGCCCTGCGCGGCTTACCGGCAGGCGAGCTGCACCGACTCGACGACCGCCAGATCCGCGAGCATCTGCTCGGTCAAGCCCCGCGGCGAGTACCCGTCTCATGACCGAGCGCGCCGTCGTCCCGACCCACAGCGCCTTCCTCGAGCTTAAGGAAGAGCGCTCGGGCATGCGTGAAGGTTATCGATTCCTCGACGAGAAACGGCTCATCCTCGCCGCCGAGATCCTCGCCGAGCTCGGCCGCTACGAGCATGAGATGACCGCCTTTCGCGCCGCCTACCGCGAGGCCGCCGCTGCACTCCAGGGCGCCGTCGCCCGGCACGGCCTGGAAGGACTCGCCGTCCACCCGCCGGCGCCGCCGCTCGACACGGATTGCCGGCTCACGCCGCGGCGCGTGCTCGGCGTGACCCTGCAGGATCTAGTCGAAGGCGACAGGCAGCAGCAATCGCCTCCGCCGAGCGTCTCCGACAGCCCGGAGGCCGACCGCTGTCGCCAAGCCTTCCAGTGCCTGATCCCGCGCATCGCCCGTCTCGCCGCCATGGTCGGCAATCTCCAACGCCTGCGCGCCGACTACGCCCGCACGGCCCGACGCGCCCGCGCACTCGAAGACGTCCTCCTCCCCGAGATCGACGAAACCCTGCGCGCAGTGGAGTCCGCACTTGAAGAGCTCGAGCGCGAAGAGGTCGTTCGTGCGCGACAGGTTCGTGTCTGAACCGATTGTTGCGAGACGCTCTCGACCGTCGCAGCCAGCACCACGGCCAAGGGCGGCACCATCTTTACTCTTGCTCAGCTCAGGGTCTCGACCGCGAAGCCGATGACCTGTCGGCGCTCGCGACTGAATTCCACGCCGATCAGATGGATGGGTCGGCCGTCCGCGCGGTACTTGTCCGCATAGCCGCGGTCCTTGATCTGCTGCAAGGCCCGACCCTCGGGCTCCAATTCGACCACCTTGAACTCGAACAGATAGACCTGCCCGTTGAAGCGCAGGGCCAGATCCAGCCGGCCGGCGTGACTGCTTTCCTCCGGTGTCAGATCCAAACCGAGTGCGGCGAAATAGGCATAAAAGACGCTTGCGTAATAGCCCTCGTAGCGGGCGATCGGGTTGTTGCGATACCAGTCGTTGGGGATGCTTGCGAAGAAGGCGGTAAAGAGCCGCTCCAGTCCGGCAAAGTCGTTGGTCAGCAGCAGGCGATGTAGCGATTTGCGGTGTTGGACCTCGGTCTGGTCGGGCGGGGTCCAAGCGGTCAGCAGGGCGCTGTTGAGGCTCTGGTAGACCTCGCGATTGGGATAGCGCAGTTGATAGAAATAGGTGCCGCTGATCTCTTCCTCGCGCTCAATGGTGAGATAACCGCTCTGGAAGAGCAGCGCCTCGGTTGCGATGTGGTCGACCTCGAAGGCAGAGAGCAGTGTGGCGTCGGTCTCCAGGTGGCCGAGCCTAGGGAGCCAGGTCTCGCGTTCGGTGAGTAGGTCGACGAGAAAAGTCGGGGTGCCGGTCTCGAACCACCAGGGGCGGAACTGGCGCTTGTGAAACAGCAGCAGCACATCGAAGGGGTTGTAGACGGCCTCGCCGGTCCAATTGTAGCCGTTGTACCAGAGTCGGATCCGCTCGCGATCCAATCCCTCGAGCTCCGGGGCGAAGACACAGTCCAAGTCCGCCTCGGTATAGCCGCAGATGGCCGAATACTCGCGCGAGAGGGTGATGTCGTTCAGATTATTGAGCCCCGAGAAGAGGCTGACCTTGCTGAACTTGCTGACCCCGGTCAGAAAGGCGAAGCGGATATGGGCGTCGGAATCCTTGATCACCGAGTAGAGGTTACGCAGCTCGTCGCGCAGTTGGCGGGCGAGCTCCGGGCGACCGAGATTGTCGAGGATCGGCTTGTCGTACTCGTCGACCAGGACCACCACGCGCTGCTCCAGTGCGGCCTCGCGGATCAGGTGGGCGAAACGCCCGGATAGGGTCCGTCCGTCCGATCGGACTCCGAGCCGCCGGGCGTTCTCGTCGAGCAGGTCGTGGATCTTGCCCTCGAGCTCATCGGGTGACCGGATCACCCCGCCGCCGAAGCTTAATCGGATGACCGGATAGCGCGTCGTCCAATCCCAGTGGTCATGAATGTGAAGGCCGCGAAACAAGGGCTCGTTGCCCGCGAACAACTCGCCCAGCGTGTCGAGAAAGAGTGATTTGCCGAAGCGACGCGGACGCGAGAGGAAGTAATATTTGCCCTCGCCGATCAGACGCCGAGCAAAATCGGTCTTGTCGACATAGTAGTGGTCACCGTCGCGGATCTCGCGAAAGGTCTGGATACCGATGGGCAGGATCTTCCGGGTCATGGCATGGGTCTGAACGGCGAGGGGGTATCAGGGGATTGTAGACCCAGATGCGCACGCGACGAACCGACACGCCGCTGGTCGTGGCCAAATGCCGTTACCCATATTTCCGAGATTCTCTCACGGAGACACGGAGACACGGAGGCACGGAGAAGACGCACTCGACACCAGAGCATTATCGACCCGAGACCAAGGCCGGAAGTCGGTCGGGCGGTCCGTAGCGCGACGAAGAGATGGCACGTCGCTATTGATTAACAAATTGTTATTAAAAATTTTTTGTTTGTGTCTCCGTGTCTCCGTGTCTCCGTGTCTCCGTGAGAGAAATTGTCTTTTTTAGATGTGGGTAAAGGAATGGGCCAATTGCTCTGCCCGTGCAGCTTGCCGGGAGGTCACGAAATGAGGGCCAGTACGCGACTCTCATCGATCGAATGAACGATATTTTCACGCGGAGCGCCAGCCGTGCGGGCGCCCTTTCGATTATCCAAGGACGACACCCATGTTCTTCTTCAAACTCCCCGTCAAACTAACCCTCTTGATCCTGGCCGCCATCGCGGCAGGCGTACTTTGGCAACAAGCGCAATTGAGCGTCTTGGCCTTGAGCCGTATCGATCCCGTCCCCGAGACGCGGGCGATGGTGGCCGAGGAGCGCTACGCCGATGCGGCCGACTATCTCGACTTCTTCATGGCGTACGACTATGTCAATCAGGACCCGACAGCCCAAGCGCTGCACGCCGAGATCGAGTCCGTACGCGGTAGCCTGAGCTATCAAGCCGACAAGTTGTCCGAAGGTCTTCTGCAGGGAACCAGCGACGAGACCATCGGCCAAGCGGCGAGTGTCGTGACCGACCTCTTCGTCATCGGCGATATCCGCGATCTTGCCAACCAGGCGACCAACTTCGTTCAGGGCGAGGACGTCGACGAGGTGATCACGGCGCTCGCGTCCATCGGCTTGGTCGCTACGGCCGCACAGCTCGCGAGCGGTGTCGCAACCGTCGGCACCGCCGGGGCTGCGGCCCCGACCGTGGCGGCGAGCACGACGGCGAAGGGCGGCATCATGATCCTCAAGACCGCACGCAAGCTCGGCAAACTCCCGCCCTGGCTCGGCAAGGCCATCATCAAAGGCGCCAAGACGGTCAAGCAGACCAAGAAGCTCGACGCGGTCACCGATCTCTTCGACGATGTCTATCGGGTCGCGAAGACCCGCGGGGGGCTGAACCTGTTGAGCAAGACCACGGATGCTGCATCGCTGCGCCGTATGGCCACGCTGGCCGTCACCTTCGGCGATCAGAGCGCGACCCTCTACCGCATCGGCGGCAGTAGCTTCGTACGAACCGCTCAGCGTGCGGGTGATCTGGGTGTCGACAGCATCAAGACTGCGGCGACCTTCGGCAAAGGCGGCCTGCAGGTGCTCGATAAAGTCGGTGCATTGAAATTCGCGAAGTTCACCGCCCGCGGCAGCAAGATCGCCTACAAAGGCGACGTCGTCCAATTGCTTGCCCGCCTGTTCCTCAAAGTGCCCGTTTGGATGTTGTATCTCCTGGTCGCGCTCGGGGCCTTCGTGTGGATGCCTTGGCGGTGGCTCGGGCGGCTCCGAAGGACGGCGAGGCAAAACAGCGTCTCGATCGTTCGGCCCGTCCGGTGATCACGTGATGATCTGCGTGCGATGCAGCAGCTGCTAAGCTGTCCCTGTCCGGTCTAGACCCGACATGGCTCCACCACGCACATCGCTTACACCGACACGTTCCGAACGCCCATGGCACACCCACACCCGCAATCATCGTCTCGCGCCTCGCGAGGCAAGACAGCGAACGAATGCCCCTTCGACTACAGTCGACTCAAGGCACGTTGGACCGAGCAGAGGCAGGAATCCGCGAATCTGTCCGAATGCCTGCTGGATCAGGTGGCGCGGGAGGGTGCGGCCGTCTTCGGTCGTTATCACGCGACGCGCGCCATCGCGTTCGGCTCGTTGGTCGAGGGTCGGGCGCACCCGCTCTCCGATATCGACTTGGTGGTCTTGGGAACGGATCCCAGGGACTACTGGGCGCTGCGCCGCGATCTGGAAGAGACGATCGGGCGGCCGATCGACCTCCACACCGAGTCCGACGACGCCCGTTTTGTTGCCAAGGCCATCGATCGGGGCAAGGTGATCTATGCGGCATAACATCGCACTGCTGCACGCCGACATCGAAGACGACTTGGCCAAGCTCGAAGCCTTGGCGCAGGTCTTCGCCAGCGTCCGCGAAAAGCTTGATCTGGAGCCGGCCGAGGTCTCCGTGTACGACCGAGGCGCAATCGGTTACCTGCTGCACAATTTTTACAGCGGCTGCGAGAACATGTTTCGGCGCATCGCGGCCTTCTTCGAGAACGACATCGGCACGGACACCTGGCATTCCGACCTGCTCCGCCGCATGAAGCTGAACGTCGAGGGCTACCGGCCGGCGGTGATCGATGATGAGCTGTACCGCCTCTTGCAGGATTTTCGCGGCTTTCGTCATGTCTTCCGAAACGCCTACTCGTTCGAGCTGGACTGGGAGCGCGAGCGACTGGTGGCCCTGCGCTTCGAGACCACGCTGAGACTGGTCCGAGAGCAGGTCGCAGCGTTTCTGGATGGGTTGGATGAGTTGCGATAGAGAACGCTCGGTGTGACAGACTGCCGAGCCTCGGTTAAGGCGAACCATAGGAACACAGGATCGCGCCATGCCCAGAATTTTCGACAACATCGACCTCGACCTCCTGCCGGCCCTGCGGGAGACGCTGGCGGTCGGCGCACGGGCCGATTTCTGCGTCGGATATTTCAACCTCAGGGGTTGGCGGCACCTGGCGGACAGCATCGACCACTGGATTGGCGGTGACGGGCACTGCTGTAGACTCTTGGTCGGCATGCAGGTCGCGCCTTCCGAGGAGCTGCGTCGGTCGATGCGTATGCAGCATCAGGATGACGCGCTGGACAACCAAACCGCCTTGCGAGAGAAGCGCCGTTTGGCCGAGGACTTCCGGCGTCAGCTCGCACTCGGCGTGCCGACCAACCGGGACGAGGCGGCGTTGCGTCAGCTTGCTCTTCAGCTTCACCACCGTCGGATCGTCGTTAAGGTCTACCTGCCTCATCCGCTTCACGCCAAGCTCTATCTTGTCCACCGGCAGGATGTGAACAACCCCATGACCGGCTTCGTCGGCAGCAGCAACCTCACCATGGCCGGGCTAGCCGCGCAGGGGGAGTTGAACGTCGATGTGCTGGAGCATGATGCCTGCGCCAAGCTCGCCGATTGGTTCGAAGACCGTTGGCGCGAGCGCTGGTGCATCGATATTTCCAAGGAGTTGGCAACGATCATCGACGAGAGCTGGGCGGCGGATCGGCTGGTGACGCCTTATCACGTCTATCTGAAGATGGCGTATCACCTGGCGCAGGAAGCGCGTACCGGGTTGGTCGAGTTCCGCATCCCCGCCATCTTCGGCGACGCGCTCTTCGACTTCCAGGTGGCGGCGGTCAAGATCGCCGCGCACCACCTCAACAAGCGCGGAGGGGTCCTGATCGGCGATGTCGTCGGCCTGGGTAAGTCATTAATGGCCACGGCTCTGGCCAAGATTTTCGAAGATGACCATGCGACCGAGACATTGATCATCTGTCCAAAGAATCTGGTCTCCATGTGGGAGGACTACGCTCACCGTTACCGGCTCCATGCCAAGGTCATGTCGCTCTCCCGGGTGATCACCGAGCTGCCGGAAAAGACGCGTCGCTACCGGGTCGTGCTGATCGACGAGTCCCACAACCTACGCAACAAGGAAGGCAAGCGTTGGCGGGCCATCCGTGACTACATCGACAAGAACGACAGCCATTGCATCCTGCTTTCAGCGACCCCTTACAACAAGACCTACCTGGATCTCTCCGCCCAGCTCGGGTTGTTCCTAAGAGAGGATGCCGAGATCGGCATCCGCCCGGAGCGCAAAATCACGGCCTTGGGTGGCGAGCACGAGTTCATCCGCCGCCACCAATGCCCCGTTCGCTCACTCGCCGCATTCAACAAGAGCGATGACCCGGACGACTGGCGCGACCTGATGCGCCTGTACATGGTGCGCCGCACCCGTGGTTTTATCATGCAGAACTATGCCCGGGAGGACGGGCTTGGGCGTTACCTGAGTTTCCCGGACGGCACCAAATCCTACTTCCCGAGACGCGAACCGAGGAACGTCAAGTTCCCGATACGGGACTCGGACCCCCATGACGCCTACGCGCGTTTCTACTCGACCCCGGTCGTCGACACCGTCAACTCGCTTGTCCTGCCCCGGTACGGTCTCGGCAACTATTTGTTGCCCACACCCGAACATCCCCCGACCGCCCAGCAGGGCCAAGTGATCGAGGGTTTATCCCGTGCCGGTACGCGCCTAAAGGGGTTTTGCCGTACCAACCTCTTCAAGCGCTTGGAGAGCGCCGGCCCCGCATTCCTGCTGTCCATCGAACGGCACATCCTCCGCAACTTTATTGTCCTCCACGCAATCGAGCAGGGTCTGGACATCCCGCTCGGGACGCAGGGCGCAGAGCTGCTCGATACCCGGTACCACGACGAAGACCCCGACGACACCCGCGCTGTTCCGGATGAGAACGGGAACGACGAGGCGGACACGGACGATTCCGAGGTACAAGCCATTCTGCGCACGGGGCTACGCACCGAGACCGACTTCCGCGACCGCGCAAAAACGATTTACGGCGTCTACGGCGGTCCCTTCAAGAAGCGCTTCAAGTGGCTACCTTGCCATCTCTTCATCCCGGCCCTCGCCGATGACCTGCTCGCCGACGCGCGCGCCCTGATTGCCGTTCTGGAAACCTGTGGGGATTGGGACCCGAGCCGCGACGCCAAGCTCGCGAAGCTGACCAAGCTCATCAGCGAAGACCACGGCAAGGAAAAGCTCCTGATCTTCACGCAATTTGCCGATACGGCACGCTACCTCGTCGACCAGCTCAGGGCACAAGGGATTAAGGCCATCGACCAGGCCACCGGACAGAGTGCGGACCCCACGGAATTAGCCTGGTGCTTCTCACCGGTCTCCAACCAAAAGCGCGGTGAGGTTGCCGCGAGCGACCAGCTCCGCGTGCTGATCGCGACCGACGTGCTCTCCGAAGGCCAGAACCTCCAGGATTGCGCCATCGTCGTGAATTACGATCTGCCTTGGGCCATTATCCGGCTCATCCAACGTGCCGGACGCGTGGACCGCATCGGGCAGCTTTCGGACCGCATCCTCTGCTACTCGTTTGTTCCCGCGGACGGCGTGGAGCGTCTCATCCGGCTGCGCCAGCGGGTACGTCAGCGTTTGATCCAGAACGCCGAGGTGGTCGGCTCGGACGAAAGCTTTTTCGACGACGACAAGAACGATCAGGTCATCCGTGATCTCTACACGGAGAAAAACGGCATCCTCGACGATGACGGGGACACGGAGGTGGACCTTGCCTCCTACGCCTATCAGATCTGGAAGAACGCCACCGACGCTGACCCCGGCCTGGTGCCGACCATCGAGGGTCTGCCCGACGTCGTCTACGCCACCAAGGCCCATCCGCCGACGCCCGGTGCACCGCCCGGCGTCCTCGTCTACACGCGGACCGCCCAGGGAAACGACGCCCTAGCCTGGATCGACGAGGCCGGCAATGCGGTGACCCAGTCCCAGCTGACCATCTTGAAGGCCGCCGCCTGTGCGGCGGACACGTTGGCGCTGCCCCGCACGGAGGAGCACCACTCGCTCACCGAGAAGGGACTTTCGCACATCATGGAGGAGGAAAAGTCTCACGGAGGGGCCCTCGGTCGCCCTTCCGGGGCTCGCTTCAAGACTTACGAACGACTCAAGCGCTACCGCACCAAACTGGGTAACACACGCGATCTCTTCATCACCGACGAGCACGTTCGCCAGGTCGATCGGGCCTTGGAGGAGATCTATCGCTACCCCTTGTTTCAGTCCGCGATCGATGCCCTGAATCGCCAACTCAAAGCCGGGGTCGACGACCACCAGCTCGCCGAGTTGGTGCTCAGGCTCCGCGAGGACGGCCGTCTGTGCCTGATCGCAGAGGAGCAAGAGGACCGCGAGCCGCGACTGATTTGCACACTGGGCCTGGCGTCGGCGGCGACACAATAAGGACACACTCGAATGATCACGGAGTTCAAACGCGCATGACACTGGATTCCGTACGATTTCAGAGACTGCTGAATGCCTTCGACCTCGCTCGGCTCTTCAACGAGTTGGGTTGGGACCACGCGGCGTTCGGTCCTCAAGAGATCCAGGCGGACGGCGGCCTCTTCACACTGACACCAATCGCCCAGAAGCGTGGCGTGACGGTGTTTCGATGTTCGCCGGACGATGCGGGACGGATTCCGCTGCGCCCTGTGCTGCTGAAGATCGAAAAGGAAGCGGCCAAGCTCGCCCATGAGCATCTGCTGGTGTTTACCGATGCAGCCGAATTCATGCAGACCTGGCTGTGGGTGTTGCGCGTCCCGGGTCAACCAACGGTCACGCGCACCCACACCTGGCACCGGGGTTCCAGCGGCGAATCCCTACGCCAGAAATTGGGCCACATCGTTTGGTCACTGGACGACGAGGAGGCGATCACACTCACCGACGTCATCACGGGACTCCGACGCGCCTTCGACCGGGATAAGGTCTCCAAACGTTTCTACGAACGGTTCAAAACCGAACATCAAGCCTTCTCGGGCTTTATCGAGGGGCTCGCCGACGCCACCGACCGGGCCTGGTATGCCTCCCTGATGCTCAACCGCCTGATGTTCGTCTACTTCATTCAGCGCAAGGGATTCCTCGACGGTAACCCCGACTATCTGAAGGACCGACTGCGCCGCCTCCAGAGCGAGTCCGGCAGTGGTCATTTTCACTCCTTTTATCGGCTGTTTCTGCGCCGCCTATTCCATGAAGGTCTCGGCCAACCAAGGAGCGACCGCGCCGGGGATCTCGCCGCACTGGTCGGAGACGTGCCCTATCTCAACGGCGGTCTGTTCGCACTACATGAGTTGGAAGATGCGAACCCGTCGATCGACATCCCGGACCAGGCATTCGAGCGACTCTTCGAGTTCTTCGACGCCTATGACTGGCACCTTGACGACCGTCCGTTGCGCACCGGCACGGAGATCAATCCCGATGTGCTCGGCTACATCTTCGAGAAGTACATCAATCAGAAACAGATGGGGGCCTACTACACCAAGGAAGACATCACCGAATACATCAGCAAGAACACGGTCATTCCTTATCTGCTGCAGCAAACGCGGGCGCAGTGTCGGGAAGCGTTCGCCGGACCCGCATCGGTCTGGAGTCTTCTTTCGGCTGATCCGGACGGCTACATCTATCCGGCGATGAAGACCGGCGTCGTGGACGCCAACGGCGCGATCGTTCCTGAGTCTGAGCTGCCCGAATTCGTTCGGATCGGCATGCACGACCCGAAGGCACGCATGTTCGACCGTCGCTATAACCTCGGCGAAGCCCTGTTTCATACGCCAACCGGGGAACGTGGCACCCTGCCGACCGAGACTTGGCGGGAGTACGTCGAGCGTCGTAACCGATGCCTGGAGGTGCATGCGAAACTCGCCAGCGGCGAGGTGTGCGAGATCGACGATCTGATCACGCTGAATCTGAATATCCGTCAGTTCATGCAGGATGTGATCGATACCTGTGACAGCCCGCTTCTTCTCAAGGCTATCTGGCATACGATTGTCGGCCGGATCCCGGAGAAGTCGACCGAGCGGTTTCGACGCGGCATCGCGGTCCTCGACCCGACCTGTGGGTCGGGCGCCTTCCTGTTCGCGGCACTCAATGTCTTGGAGCCGCTCTACGAGGCATGCCTCGACCGCATGGAAGGATTCATCGAGGATGCCCGCAAGCTGGGCAAGCCAGTCGACAAGGAATTTGCCCGCGTGCTGGAAGAGGTCGGGCGCCATCCGTCCCGGCGCTACTACATCTACAAGTCCATCATCCTCAACAACCTGTTCGGCGTGGACATCATGGCCGAGGCGGTGGAGATCTGTAAGCTTCGGCTCTTTCTCAAGCTGGTCTCGCAGGTCGATAGCGGGCAAGAGCTTGAACCCCTGCCGGACATGGACTTCAACATCCGCTGCGGAAATACCCTGGTGGGCTATGCCACCGAGGCCCAGTTCGACGAGGCATCCAAGTTCTTCAACAGCGCCCATCGTGCCGAGATCAAGGCCAGGATGGCCGATCTATCCGAGTCTTTTGATCGCTTTCGCGAACTGCAAACCGTGCACGGCGCAACTGTGACCACGGAGGACAAGCGTCGTCTACGCGACGCTCTCGGAATCCTAAGCCTCGAGCTCGACCGTTATCTGGCACGTGATTACGGTATCGACCCCGACAATGAAAGCACCTTCGCCGCATGGCGTACAAGTCATCAGCCTTTCCATTGGTTCGCGGAGTTTTATGGGATCACGCTGGAGGGCGGATTCGATATTGTGATTGGGAATCCTCCCTATATTCAACTCAGTGAAATCAGAGGTTATCAGATTCGCGGTTATTCCTGTACTGATTGCGGGAACATCTATCCTGTTCTACTTGAGCGATGTTTATCCATTGCCGGTCAGCACGGGAAACAGGGTTATATTGTTCCGGTTTCATCCATCTCAACAGACGGTTATCGCTCACTGCAGGAACAATATCGCAATCAGCGCGTGCACATCAGCTGTTATGATGACCGACCATCAAGGCTTTTTGACGGTCTTGAGCATATCCGGCTGGTTATTTTTCTTTTGTCAAGAAGCTCCGAACCTGAGTGGCTATCAACTCGCTATCAAAAATGGAGTACTCCAGAAAGAGGGACATTGTTCGAACGCCTGGCGTACATTCCGGTAACGGAGGGGATCGTCCGCAATTCCATTCCTAAGCTGACTTCAAGACTTGAACTTTCAATACTTTCGAAGCTTGCTTGCTTTGTGATGACAATCGGAGGACGGTCTGTACGATCCGGACCGCACTCAATCAGTTTTTCTCGAAAAGTTGGTTACTTTCTGCAAGTTTTGGATTTTCAGCCGCGGGTCTTGGATGGAGCTGGTAATCTTCGGCCACCCAGCGAATTCAAGCTTCTCAGTTTCGCTAGCGCTGAGGAAAGAACTTCCGCCCTTGCGCTTCTCAACTCGAACCTCTTCTACTGGTTTATAACTATCTTCTCAGACTGCCGCCATCTCAACAAAAGAGAAATCGACGCTATGCCCTTTCCGGATGTGCTGCAACGACAAGGAGCACCGAGTCGCCGACTACAAGAGCATTCCGATGCGCTCATGACCAATCTCCGGTTGACCGCTGACACTAGGATAATGCGGTTTCGCCATGATCGACTTGAAATTGAATGCATTATTCCAAAGCGCAGTAAGCATCTCATTGACGCTATAGACTTGGATATTGCCGACGGTTTTCGATTTAGTTCGGAAGAAACCGATTTCATCATTAACTATGATATAAAATTCCGCATGGGCGGTGTCGAGGAATGACGCCCATGGCTCGTTGCTTCCATATCCTTCTGATTGGCCGAATCAACTGTCCCTTCCAGAGTTGGGATTCCTGCGAAAGCGCTTTTCTGCTCGGGAGCCCAAGCGATGGATGAGCACGCCGGTCCTCGGGCGGAAACCCTGATCGCCAAGCTGCTGATTCAGTCGGAAACAGCCCGCTTCGAGTCCAAGCGGGTCTCGGGAAAGATGGTCGGCAAGGCCCTCGAAACGGTCTGTGCCTTTGCCAATACCTCCGGAGGCACCCTCGCCCTTGGGCTAGAGGATACCGCCAAGGCAAAGGGTGCCGACCGGCTCTATGGACTGGCGGAGAATCCGGAGGCGGTCGACGAGTTGCGTCGCAAGACACTCACCCACTTGCTCCCGGCTTTGGACGGTCTGCGTTGGGTCAGGGTCGCGTGTCGGTTACGCGACGGGACGGAGGGCCATGTGATGCTCCTCCGTGTGCCGCAAAGCCCCAAGGTGCATTCCATTCTGGACAACGGCACCTGGACCCGGTTGGATGCCAGCAACCGGGAAATGACCGCCTCCGAGATCACCGAGCTGGCCTACCGTCGAGGCGTCATCACGGCCGAATCGGAGCCCGTTCCCGTGCCGTTCGAGTTGCTGGAGACCGAGACCTGGCAGCGTTTTGCGACCAACCGGGGCTTTCTCACCGGCGACCTGGCGGACCGGATGTTTCGAATCGGGCTCGCAAAGCGGATCGCGGGGGAACTGCAACCGGTACGCGCCGCGGTGTTGTTGTTCGCCGAGGAGCCCGGCGGTCTTCTGGCGGCCCAGCAGACACGGGCCGACGTGCGCGTGTTCCACTACAGAGGCAATCGCGTCGAACCCGGCTCGGTACCCAACCTGCTGAAGCCGCCTAAGACGATTTCCGGACCCCTGCCCGCGCAGATCGCCCGGGCCAGCGCCTATGTACTGGACTCACTAGCGGCTGGGTTGACCCTCGCCGCATCCGGTTTCAAGACGGTCCATCGTTATCCGGAGCGGGTGATCAAAGAGGCCATCACCAACGCCGTGATCCACCGCGACTATCGTCTGGGAGCAGGTGAGCGACTGGATCGACCGCAACGGCCCGTTGGCCAACAGCGACCTGTGCCAAATCGCGGGAGTCGACACACTCAAGGCATCCAAGATGCTCAAGCGCTGGGTCGAGCAGGGTGTGCTGTTGCGTGACGACTCCGGCGGCAAGCGTCACACCGCGTACCGTAAACCCGTCCCGGACAGCGACGCCGACGCAGAGACTCCATTATCTTCACCGCTGGATAATGGCGACGAAGAATGAAAAAAAATTATTATTATCAATGTTATGTTGACATTTCCATTATCCGTTCGGCCCCGGAAACCGCTGGATTGCAAGACCCTTGACCCCGACACCGATCCCTTTTCCCGTGCGAGCAAGCCAACTGCTCACCGGCATGAAACCCGACCACCTGCGCGCTGTCGGCAACACTGCCTTGCTCGAAGAACCCTTGCTTGGCCTGCTCGTCTCCCGAGACTGCCCAGGCCGCGTTCTTCTGGACACCCTGGAACTGATTCCCCAGTGGGTGCGGGATCAGCGGATCATCCTGAGCGGCTTCCACTCGCCGTTGGAGCAGCAAGTCCTGCGCTCGGTGCTGCGGCGCAATGGCCGCGTCGTGAAGATACTGGCGCGCGGGATGCGCGAGTACCGTCCACCGCAGACGGAGCGCGAGCCGCTGGCGAACGGCAACATGCTTGTCCTAACGACATATCCGGACCGCGTCCGGCGCACAACCCGCGCGACCGCATTGGAACGCAATCGGCTGGTTCTCGCCCTGGCGGCCGAGTTACTCACCCCTTACGTCTCGCCGGGGAGCGGGCTGGCGGACATTCTGACTGAGCGCGCACGCGTAACGACACTCGCAAAGGAGCATGACAAACCGTGACAGACCGCCGGATACGTGGAATCTTGGAGCAACTGGAACAGGTTCGCGAGGATCTGCTCGCCCTGTCCGACGATATTTGGAGCAGCATCGACCACAACGACAGCCACGCCTTAGATGAAGGTGTTGCCTTCAAAAAGGCATACAACGCCAAGATGGCGGCGTTCGACCAACTGGCGGGCGAGCTCTCGACGCTGGTGCAACAGTTCACTGCTATCGACCTCGCCGAGCCTGCCTCGTCCAGGGGCGAGCCGGCGCACACGCGTGACGGTATCGTCCGTGATCTCGATCGGCGAGAGCCCCACAGCCTTGAAGAGGACTTCACTTACAAGCGCCCCTATGGCTATCGGCTTGGCGATGAGGCGCAATCCGGCGTAACCACTTGGCGGCGCCTATACGAGCTGATTTGCCTTCACCTGGCGCGACATGACCCCGAGCGGTTCTCTCGCCTTCCCGATGAGCCGGCCTTCACCACGCGCCGGGGCAATCCTTACTTTACGCGTGATCCTGTTGCGCTCCGAGCGGCCATGGCCCTTCCCTCCGGGATCCAAGCCGAGGTCAACCTCTCGGCAAATCACCTGAGGGATCAGATCAAGGCGCTATTGAACTACTTTGGTATCGATCAAGCGGCGCTCAGCATCTACCTGCGGCAGGACCGCGATGCCGACGCTTGAGTTAGAGGGCCGCGAAAAGAAACGAACAGGCGGCCACCGCCGCGATGATCGCAACCACATCGGCGGTCAGTGCCGCGGCCAGGGTGTGGCGAATCCGCCGGATCCGCACGGCGCCGAAATAGACCGCGAGCACGTAGAAGGTGGTTTCGGTCGAGCCCTGTAGGGTCGAGACCAGATAGCCGACATAGCTGTCCGGGCCGATGGCGGGGTCGTTGATGATGGAGGCCATGACGCCGTAAGCGCCGGAGCCCGACAACGGGCGCAGCAGGGCCATCGGCAGGGCCTCGGCAGGCAGGCCGACGCGCGAGGTAAAGCCGCCGAGCAGGTTGACCAGCACGTCCAGCGCACCGCTCGCGCGGAACATGGCGACCGCGACCAGGATGGCGACCAGATAGGGAATGATCCGCAGCGCGACCTGAAAGCCCTCTTGTGCCCCTTCCACGAAGACCTCGTAGACACGCACGCCGCGCAGCACACCGAACAGCAGAAATCCCAGCATCAGCGAGGGCACGATCCAGGGCGAGACGCGTTCGCCCCAGAGGATCGCGGCCGGGATGAGCGCGACCACGCCGCCCAAGGCCAGGATCGAGACCCACACGGGATAGGCGCCCGGATCGGCAGGTAGGTCGGCGGATGGATCGACACCGACCGCCTCGCGTTCGGCCGGAATCGCTTCCGGGATCGGAGCGGTTGGCTCGGGCGGTCCGACAGGCGCGAAGCGCTGATAGAGCCGGGCCGCCAGGATGGCGGCGGCGGTCGAGCAGAGTGTCGCGAAGAGTGTTGTCGGCAGGATCCCGGCCGGATCGCTCGACCCCGCTGCGGCACGCAGCGCGATCACGCCGGTCGGCAGCAGGGTGACGCTCGAGGTGTTGATGGCAAGGAAGAGCGCCATCGAGTTGGTCGCCGTGCCGGGTCGCGTATTGAGCTTATCGAGCTCCTGCATCGCGCGAATACCGAAGGGCGTCGCGGCATTGCCCAGCCCGAGGGCGTTGGCCGACATGTTCAGGATCATGGCACCCATCGCCGGATGGTCGGGCGGCACCTCCGGAAAGAGGCGCGTCATCAGCGGGCGGATCAGGCGCGCGATGACGACGAGCATGCCGCCGGCCTCCGCGACCTTCATCAGTCCGAGAAAGAGCGTCATCACCCCGACCAGGCCGATGGCCAACTCCACCGCACCGGTTGCCGCCGCCAGCATCTCGCTCGACAGCACGGCCATGGGCGTCTGTGCATCCTCGACGACGGGTAGGGTCAGCTCGCGCCAAGCCGTCGCGAGGAAGCCGATCAGGACGATGCCGAAGAAGATCCCGTTCATGTCAACCGCGTCATGCGGGATATGTGTTGGTTCGGGGTTGGGTTTGGTGTCGCAGCATCCTGCGGCCTCTGTCGGTGACGCGGTTTAGAGATTTCGAATTCTTTAGGCGATTTCCGGGAATCAACATCCCACTGCGCAGACGACTCCGCCGGAAGTGCCGCCAACGGTCGTCGCGAAGCGGCGACACCTCCCGGGATAGACGACTTGCAGTCGTCCTCTTCGGCCGACCCGGCAGCCCTAGAGCGTCGGGTAGAGCCGCGACCCCGCCGGCACTCAGGACGCTTAAAAAAGGACGACTGCAAGTCGTCTATCCCGGGGAGTGCTGCTTCTACGAAACGCGTTTTGGATGGTACCTCGCAGGCGGCGACGGGGCTTGCGGGAATTGTCGGAATCAGCGGTCTGTTTGGAATCGAAAGAAGGAGCCGGGCCGTCGAAATCCCAATATTTTGCATTGTGAAATCAAATATCGGCAGACGTTTTCCGAGCAAATTTATATCAAGTATATGATTTTAAAATAATATTTCTCGCTCGCGAGAAATATTCCGTATTGTGAAATAGATTACCTATTGCGGAATCCCCTCCGCGTTTCTAGTTTGCACCCAACGCCGCGGCGCATGCGTTCCCGCCCGCCGCGACAACCGACCAGAAACGACGAAAAACGAGGAGAGACATCATGACTGCATCCGCCATCACCCCTGCCCGGACGACGACATCCGATTTCTGCAACGGCGTGCTGCACTTCGCCAACCTGCCGCCCGACTTCGAGCGCCTCGGCACACGCCCGGCGATCGTCGAGGGCGCCCATCGGATCGAGGAGATCGACGAGGCGGCGGTCTATCAGACCCGGCTGATGGCCGATGCACTGCGCTACACGACCCTGCAGCTCTGTGCATCGAAGGAGTCCGGACATCCGGGCGGCTTTGCCAGCTCGGCCGATGCCTATGCGGCGCTGGTGATGCTCGGGCACACCAACATCCTGACCGAGGTCGGTCACCACGCGCCGGGCTTCTACAGCGCCATGTTCCTGGATGGATCTCTTGAAGCCATGGGCATCAGCGACATGCATCAGCTCCAAAAGCGGTTCCGCGAGCGCGACGGGCTGCTCGGTCACCTCTCGGGTGCCATCCCCGGTCTGCTCGCCCCGGCCGGTCCGCTCGGCCAAGGCCAGCACTTCGCGATGGCCGCGGCCTATCTGCATCGCGAGACGCTCTTCCCCGTGACGATCGGCGACGGCGGCTTGGGCGAGCCCTATATCCTTTCGGCTTTCAAGCACTTCCACACCGCCTATCCGGAGGTGACGAACTTCCTGCCGGTGCTGATCTGGAACGGCTTCAGTCAGGAGCACCATTCGATGGTCTCCTTGATGGACAACGCGCGGATGCTGGCCTACTGGCGTGCGCACGACTTCGGCCGGGTGATCCTGATCGATGCGAAGGACTATGACGATGCCGGGCAGGAGGGCGACTATGTCGACAGCACGCTGTTCGGCGACGCCGCCCGTTCGGCCTTCACCCGTGCGGTGCTCGAAGGCATGCAGGAGGCCGAAACCTCCGCGCTCGGCGGCACCATGACCTGCTTCATCGTCAAGCAGCTCAAGGGCGCGGGTGTGCATGCCACGGGCGCCAAGTCGCACAATCTCTATCCGGGCGACAACGCGACCAAGCCGAACATCGCCGCCGCGCTGGAACGCGGCGCGCTGGCCCCGGAGGCCTGGGCCTTGGTGCGGACCAACATGCAGCGCGCCGGCGGCGGCCCGGCCGGCGAGACCGCGGTGACCGAGTCCGAGCGGGTGCCGAGCGACATCGGGACCTTGCCGACCCGCGCCTTTGCGGTGGGCGAGAAGGCCGTGCCGGCGAGCGCCATGGCCGAGATGGTGGCCGAGCTGGGTCGGCGCGATCCGCTGTTCGTGGTGACCAACGCCGACGGCAACGAGGCGTCGAACATGAAGGCGATCAACGAGGCGCTGAAGATCCGCCATCCGACCGAGGACGGGCTCTACAACCAGTCCCCGACCGGTCAGGTCTACGAGCCGCTGAGCGAGGACGCCTGTGCCGGCTTCGCCGCAGGCTTGGCGCTGTTCGGCGGGCGTTCGCTCTGGCTGTCCTACGAGAGCTTCGCCATCAACGGTTGGCCGATCGTGCAGACCGTCGGCCAGGCGATGGCGGAGCTGCGGCGCAAGACCCCCGCCTTGGTGACCATGTTCACGGCCGGGGCATTGGAGCAGGGCCGAAATGGCTGGACCCATCAGCGCCCGGAGATCGAGAACTACATCGGCGGTCAGATGCGCAACGGCAACGTCTACCTGCTCTATCCGGCGGACGCCAACCAGATGCAGGCCGCCTACGGCTGGGCGACCGAGCAGCTCAACAAGTGCATCAGCATCATCGCATCCAAGTCGGCGCTGCCGGTCTATTCGACCCCGGAGCAGGCGCGCGAGGCGATCGAGCAGGGTGCCGTCTGTTTGGCCGATACCGGACATGGCGCGGCCGGGACGGTGGTCTTCGCGGTCACCGGTGACATGGTGGCGCTGCCGGTGTTCGCGGCCAAGGAGACACTGGAGCTGGCAGGGTACCGAGTGCGCATCGTCGCCGTGGTCAACCCGCGTCGGCTCTATCGTCCGAGTGACGTGGCCTGGCGCCACTCGGCCGAGCCGGACGATCGATTCATGTCTGATGCCGACTTCCAGACGCTCTTCGACGGCGATGCCCTGATCGCTGTGAGCGGCGGCGGGACGGTCGCCTTGGAGCCGGTGCTGCTGCGCAGTCGCGCGGCCGCCCGTGATCTGTTCGGATGGCAGCGTGGGGAGACCACGGCCAGCCCGGCCGAGATCATGGCCTTCAACGGCATCACCGCCGAGGCGCTCGACCGGCGCGCCCGCGAGCTGATCGCGGTGGTTCAACCCGCGCTCGACAACGCTGCCTGACGGGAGACCGGAAGCATGTCGGGGCGAATGAATTCGCCCCTACAGCACCTACGGCTCCTTCTGATACGCTCAGTTGGGGTGCTTGTTCCCGGAAATCGCCAAAAATCCCAATACTCGTCGGGCGGAGATGACCCTCATGACCAGCAACCCAAACACCAAGATCATCGTCATCGACGACGACCCGACAGGGTCCCAGACCGTCCACGGCTGTCTGCTGCTGACGCGCTGGGATCCGCAGACCCTGATCGAGGCGTTCGACGATGCCTCGCCGCTCTTCTTCGTGCTGAGCAACACCCGGGGTATGGATGCCGCGGAGGCTGCACGGGTGACGCGCGAGATCTGCGTGAACCTGCGCACGGCGATGGATCGGCTCGCCGGCGGCGGCCGGACGATCCAACCGCTGATCGTCAGCCGTTCGGACTCCACCCTGCGCGGCCATTATCCGGTGGAGACCGATGTGATCGCCGAGGAGCTCGGCCCCTTCGATGCCCACTTCCTGGTGCCGGCCTTCTTCGAGGGCGGGCGGGTCACGCGCGATGGTGTCCACTATCTGATGGTCGACGGGGTGCCGGTGCCGGTCAACGAGACCGAGTTCGCGCGAGACTCGGTGTTCGGGTTCAGCCACGCTTTTCTGCCCGATTATGTGGAGGAGAAGACCGGCGGGCGCATCGCGGCGCAGGCCGTCGAGCGTTTCGGTCTGGAGGATGTCCGCGGCGACGTGGGCCCGCGGCTGCGTGCCTTGACCGGGAACGTCTGCGGCGTGGTGGACGCCGAGCGCCAGGCGGATCTCGACAGCTTTGCCCGTCAAGTCTTGACGGCGGCGGGCGAGGGCAAGCGCTTCCTGTTTCGCAGCGCGGCGAGCCTGCTCACAGCACTCGCTGCACTGCCGCCACAGCCGGTCGCCCCGTCGGCCATGTCGACCTATGTCCGTGACGGGCGGCCGGGCGTGGTCCTGATGGGATCCCATGTCGAGAAGTCGACCCTGCAGCTTCGCCATCTCATCGATCACACGGACGTGCTACCGGTCGAGATCGACTTGGACCGCCTGCTCGCCGAAGAAGATGATCTGCTCAGGGACCTCCTCGGCCGGCTCGAGATCGCCCAACAGGACGGACGCGGCGTCGTGCTCTTCACCAGCCGAGGCGAGCGACGCTTCCCGAGCGCGGCCCAGCGGCTCGCCTTCGGCGAGCGGGTCTCCGGCTTCCTGGTCAAGATCGTGCGCAATCTGCCGCAGGAGATCGGCTTCCTGATCAGCAAGGGCGGCATCACCTCCAACGACACCCTTAGCCAGGGCTTGGCCTTGCGCACCGCGCGCGTTCTCGGACAGATCCGCGCCGGCTGTTCGGTAGTGCGCTGTCCGGAGGATCATCCGCGGTACCCGGATCTGCCGGTGGTGATCTTCCCGGGCAATGTGGGCGGGGATGAGGCGCTGGCGGAGGCGTACCGGATTCTCGCAGACTCTAAACCGCGTCCGGTGTGACCCACGATCTATTCATAGGGATGCGGGCTCGGAGCGACTTCCAGACCTCGGAGTCGACGCGGTTTAGAGGATTTAAACTGGATTTTCGGTGGTTTGACGGGCTGTATCGGTGCCGACCATACTCGTGGGTGTCACCATGATGATTCGG
The DNA here is from genome assembly GCF_041903745.1 of Thiocapsa sp. C2-2m. Taxonomy (NCBI): domain Bacteria; kingdom Pseudomonadati; phylum Pseudomonadota; class Gammaproteobacteria; order Chromatiales; family Chromatiaceae; genus Thiocapsa; species Thiocapsa sp. C2-2m. The sequence continues at coordinate 60,738 of NZ_JBBWVD010000019.1, forward strand.
GACCAGGCGATGTCGAGACCGCAACCCTTTGTGCAGGAGGACGCTCGGGCGCCCTATCCGGCCTACGATGACGACCTCGTCGGGTGGGCTGCAGCGAATGCCGCCTTACTTAGAGCAGGCCGTCTCTCGCAGGTGGACGCCTTGCACCTAGCCGAGGAGTTGGATGACTTGGGAAAAAGTGAGCGTCGGTCCCTGACGAGCCATCTGGGCAATCTGATGCTGCACCTTCTGAAATGGCAGTTTCAGCCCGGGTTGCGGGGCCCGAGTTGGCGGCTCTCGGTCAACAATGCGCGCGCGGCGGCTGCCGAGATCCTCGAAGATAGCCTGAGCCTGCACCCGGCCCTGTCGGTGCTCGTCCACAAGGCTTACCCGCTTGCCCGTCGCAACGCGCTCGCCGAAACAGGGCTTCCCGATACAAGGTTTCCGCTTGACTGTCCCTATGCAATTGACCAACTGCTCGACGATAGCTACTGGCCGAGTTCTTAGGTGATTTCCGGAAAAGGACCTACCGGCAGAGCCGGAACCAGGAAAAGTGGTCGAAGGCTCTACTCGTTGTCGTTGTCGTTGTCGTAATCGGATTCCGGACTCTCACGGAGACACGGAGAATCCGAGATCTTTCCTCCGTGTCTCCGTGTCTCCGTGAGAGATCCCAGAAACTGATCGGTGCTCAGCAGCGGCCCAAGCACGTTTGATCCCGTCATAGAAACCCTTGCAGAATCCCCCGCATTCGTTATATTGCTGCACAGCAGCATAGACGCGAGCCGATCTCGCCCTGTTTCCTTGGCCGCTTTGCCGGCCGCTCCAGAGGCAAACCAATGCTTCGAAAGATCCTGATCGCCAATCGCGGCGAGATCGCGGTGCGTGTGATTCGCGCCTGTGCCGAGATGGGTATCCGCTCGGCGGCCATCTACTCGGACGCCGACCGTCATTCGCTCCACGTCAAGAAGGCCGACGAGGCGTACAGCCTCGGCAGCGATCCGCTGGCTGGCTATCTAAATGTCCACAACATCGTGAATCTCGCGCTCGCCACGGGCTGCGATGCGGTCCATCCCGGCTACGGATTTCTGTCCGAGAATCCCGAATTGGCAAGCGCCTGCGTCCGGCGTGGTCTGACCTTCATCGGTCCGACCGCCGAGGTGATCGCCCGGATGGGCGACAAGACCGAGGCGCGCCTCGCGATGCAGAAGGCGGGTGTCCCGGTCACGCCCGGTAGCCCCGGCAATCTAGAAGACCTGGATGCCGCGCTGCGCTGTGCCGAGGAGATCGGCTATCCGGTGATGCTCAAGGCGACCTCGGGCGGCGGCGGGCGCGGGATCCGCCGCTGCGACGATCCCCAAGCGCTGCGCAACAACTACGAGCGCGTCATCTCCGAGGCCACCAAGGCGTTCGGACGGGCCGAGGTCTTCCTGGAGCGCTGCGTGGTTAATCCGCGGCACATCGAGGTGCAGATCCTCGGGGATCATCACGGCAACTGCGTGCATCTCTTCGAGCGCGACTGCTCCATCCAGCGGCGCAACCAGAAGTTAATCGAGATTGCGCCGTCGCCGCAGCTCGACGAGGCACAGCGCCAGTATGTGAACGGACTGGCGGTGCTTGCGGCGCGAGCCGTGGGCTACACCAATGCGGGCACCGTCGAGTTCCTGCTGGACGATGACGGGCGCTTCTACTTCATGGAGATGAACACCCGCATCCAGGTCGAGCACACCATCACCGAGACCATCACCGGTGTGGATCTCGTCGAGGAGCAGATCCGTATCGCGGCGGGTCTGCCGTTGCGCTTCAAGCAGCATGAGATCGGTCGGCGTGGTTACGCCATTCAGTTTCGCGTCAACGCCGAAGACCCGAAGAACAACTTCTTGCCCAGCTTCGGGCGCATCTCGCGCTATTACGCCCCCGGCGGTCCGGGCGTGCGCACCGATGGAGCCATCTACACCGGCTATACCGTCCCGCCGCACTATGATTCGATGCTGGCCAAGGTCATCGTCTGGGCGCTCAATTGGGACGACGTGGTCAACCGCGGGCACCGGGCGCTGCGCGACATGGGGCTCTACGGGGTCCGGACCACCATCCCCTTTTATCAAGAGATCCTGCGCCATCCGGATTTTCGCTCCGGACACTTCAACACCGGTTTCCTGGATGCGCATCCGGAGCTCTTGAACTACTCGACCAAGCGCCGCCGCGAAGACATCGCCGCCGCCCTCGCCGCCGCTGTTGCGGCGCATGCGGGTCTCTAATACCGAACCGAGCCGAGCCGAGATCGACACATGCCCAAGATCAACATCACCGATGTCATTCTGCGCGATGCCCATCAATCTCTGATCGCCACGCGTATGCGCACCGAGGACATGCTGCCGATCTGTCCGAAGTTGGATGCGATCGGCTACTGGTCCCTGGAATGCTGGGGCGGCGCGACCTTCGACGCCTGCGTGCGTTTCCTCAAGGAAGACCCTTGGGAGCGTCTGCGCAAGCTGCGCGAGGCGCTGCCGAAGACCCGCTTGCAGATGCTGCTGCGGGGTCAGAACCTGCTCGGCTACCGGCATTATTCGGACGACGTGGTGCGCGCCTTCGTCAAGCGCTCGGCCGAGAACGGCATGGACGTCTTCCGCATCTTCGATGCATTGAACGATCTGCGGAATCTTAAAACCGCGATCGAGGCGACCAAAGCCGCCGGCAAGCACGCACAGGGCACCATCTGCTATACGGTCAGTCCGGTCCATGACGTGCCCGGTTTCGTGCGCATGGGTAAGGATCTGGCGGCGATGGGGTGCGACTCCATCGCCATCAAAGACATGGCCGGGTTGCTGACGCCCTTTGTCGCCGCCGATCTGGTCAAGGCCCTGAAGGACAGCGTCGATCTGCCGCTGCACCTGCACTCGCACGCCACCTCGGGCCTGGCGGACATGTGCCATCTCAAGGCGATCGAGAATGGCTGCGACACCATCGATACCGCCATCTCATCCATGGCCGGCGGGACCTCCCATCCGCCCACCGAGAGCATGGTTGCCGCGCTTCGGGGGACCCCCTACGACACCGGCCTGGATCTCGAGGCGATCCAGGAGGTCGGCATGTACTTCTATCAGGTGCGCAAGAAATATCACCAGTTCGAGAGCGACTTCACGGGTGTGGACACCCGGGTGCAGGTCAATCAGGTGCCCGGCGGCATGATCTCCAATCTGGCCAACCAGTTGAAGGAGCAGAACGCACTGGATCGGATGAGCGCGGTGCTCGCGGAGATCCCGCGCGTGCGCGAGGATCTGGGATATCCGCCGCTGGTCACGCCGACCTCCCAGATCGTCGGCACCCAAGCGGTGCTCAATGTCCTGACCGAGAAGCGCTACCAGACCATCACCAACGAGGTGAAACTCTATCTTCAGGGCCGTTACGGGCGTGCCCCGGCGAGTGTCAATCCGACCTTGCAACAGCAGGCAATCGGCAGCGAGGAGCTCGTCGAGTGCCGGCCGGCGGACCTGCTCAAGCCGGAGCTCAAACGGCTCGTGGAGGAGATCGGCGAGGTGGCGACCTCGGAGGAAGACACACTCACCTATGCCATGTTCCCGGAGATCGGTCGCGCCTTCCTCGAGCATCGCGCCGCCGGGACCCTGCATCCGGAGCCGCTCGAGCCGCCGCCGAGTGCCGTCGGCGACAAGGCTGCACCGACGGAGTTCAATATCGCCGTCCACGGAGAGACTTATCATGTCAAGGTGACGGGCGCAGGTCACAAGGGACTCGCCGAGCGCCACTTCTATCTGGACATCGACGGCATCCCCGAAGAGGTGCTCGTCGAGACACTGGACGAGGTCGTCCTGACGGGCGGCGCGGAAGGCGCCGTGAAGAAGGCCATCACGGGCAAACGGCCGAAGCCGACCCAACCTGGTCATGTCACCACCTCGATGCCGGGCAACATTGTCGATGTGCTGGTCAAGGAGGGCGATACGGTGACGGCCGGTCAGTCGGTCTTGGTCACCGAGGCGATGAAGATGGAGACCGAGATCCAGGCGCCGATCGGCGGAACCGTAACCGGGATTTTCGTCAGCAAGGGCGACGCGGTGAATCCGGACGAGGTTCTGGTCGAGATCAGCGGCGCTTAAACCGCGTCCATTGGGGCATGCGGTGTCGATACGGGTCGGTCGGGGTGGCAGCGCCCATGAAGGTTGGAGTCGAGGCGGTTTAAGGTGATTTACGGAACGTTGGAGTCTCGTAGGTTGTGCTGACGATAAGAAGCACAATTTCGGCCCGAGCAACGAATCCAATTGTTGTCGATTACGATTACGACAACGACAACGACAACGACAACGAACCTCAGGGTTTCGAGAGCTTGGGGTCTACCAAACCAGCTCCCCGGCATCATGCGCCTCGGCCACCGCGCGTCCGCGACGCTCGTCGACGCGTAACGCGACAACCAGGGCGACGGCGAACAAGAGTACACAGAAGAGGATCGCAGTCTGCAGGCCCACCAGGACTTGAAGGAGTCCGATCGCAAGCAATCCGAACATCCCGGCCAGCTTCATGGACAGGCCCCAGAAGCCGAACAGCTCGCCCGAGCGCGATAGCGGCGAGAAGAGTCCGACCAGTGTTCGCGTAGCGGACTGACAGGCGCCGAGACTCAGGCCCGCCACGCAGCCGACCACCAGGAAGATGTACTGGGCCGGCCAATCGCGTCCCAGGACGTCGCGCGCCAGCTCGCTCAGGAGCGGCGTGAGGTAGATGAGCGCGATCGCCAGTATCCACATGACCAGGGTGATCACATAGGTCCGCAACGCCCCGAGCCGGTCTTGGATGAATCCGAATCCGAGCGCCCCGACGGCCGCGGTGATCTGCACCAGGACAAACATCAGCGTCCGCACCGACTCGTCCCAGCCGATGACCTGCGCGCCGTAGATGAATGCGTAGGCGATGATGATGTAGATACCGCTCATCGAGAAGAAGACCGAGACGAACAGCACGCCCAGATCGCGATGGGTGCGCAGATGGGTCAGCGTCTGGCGGACCCTTGCGATGCCCATTCGCATGAGGCCGGTGCCGGGGGGCAGGGCGCGTGCCCGACCGCGCTCGCGTACCCAGAAAAAGGTCGGAATGGCCGCAATCAGGAAGAAGGCGGCGGCCCAAGGACCGACCCAACGGATTCGCTCGAAGTTCTCGGCGCTGACATCGCCCAAGACCAGCAGCACGAAGACCGCCGAGACCATTCCGCCGACATAGCCCAGCGCCCAACCGAATCCGGAGATCTTGCCGAGATCCTCGGGCGGGCCCAGTCCGGGCAGGAAGCTGGCGATGAAGGCCTCGCCGATCGAGTAGGCGAAGTTCGAGATGATCAGAAGCAGTACCCCGAGCAGCGCATAGCCTGGCGCGACGAAATAGAGCGCCGCCGTCGCGATGACGGTCAGGAGATAGCTCGCAAAGAGGAAGCGTTTCTTACTCGCCGTGTAATCCATGATGGCGCCGGCGACGGGGGAGCAGACCACCACCAGCAGATAGCTCGTGGAAAGCGCCAGGCTCCAGAGCAGATTGCCGAGGCGATAATCCGGCGCATCGCCGACGATAACCCGCGTGAAGAGGTCGCCGAAGACGACCGTGATGATCAGCAGCGTATAGGCCTGGTTGGCGAAGTCGAACATCGCCCAACCGAAGATTTCGCGTTTCGATGCGCGGATGCGTGTCGTCATATCGGCCCTTGATGGGTTGGCGATCGTGCGGTCGGCGGATTCGGCGCGATCCGGGTCATGATCTGCAAACAGATGAACCCGAGCACCATTAATCCTGCCACGACCAGCAGGGATCCGTCGAAGGTTCCGCTGATCTCGGCGACCTCGCCGGCGAGGACGGGGCCGAGGATCTGGGCGATCCCGTAACCGAGGGTCAAGCGCGCCATGATCTGCGCCGGATGCGCGGGATAGCGCACGCCGACCATGGTCAGGACCAAGGAGACGATGCCGATGAATGTGAATCCGAACAGTGCGGCACTCAGGATCGCGGCGACGAGCGATCCGCTGACGACCGGCAGGACGATCCCGATGATCTGCAGACCGTAGGCGACCTGGAGCGTGCGCAGATAATCAAAGCGCCGGGCGATGCGATCCCAGAGGATCGGCGCCGGGATCGCGGCCACGCCGACGAGGAGCCACATCCAATCGCCCAAGCCCTGCAGAAGCGGCTGCTGCTCGGTGATCAACACCGTGAAGGTCGCATTGATGACATAGCCGAATCCGGCGCAGACATAGGCGCCTTGGAGCAGCCACAACCAAGACGCGCCGGGCTCTGGCGCGGCGCCGAGGTGGCGGGGCGTGAGCGGCTGACCGCGATCGGGCGTGGGCAACCCCAGCCACGCGGGTATCAGCAGCACGGCGCCGACCAACGTCAGGGCGAGCCACTGACCTTGCCAGGACCAGACCAGACCCGCGCCCGCGACCACCAGGACGCCGACCAGGATCCCCAATCCGATCCCGCTGAAGTGCACCCCGAGCTCGCTGCGATGATCATGTCGGATCAGCCAGTTGAGGATCAGACCCGAGCCCAGCATCAGCCCGGCGGCACTGCTCAGTCCGGCAAGATAGCGGCTGACGCCCCAGAGGATCGGCGACTCTCCCATCGCCATCATGAGGGTCGTGATCACGGCCAAGAGCAGACCGCCGCGATAGAGCCGGTCCTTGATCCGAAGATCCCGGAGTCGACTCACGATCAGGACCCCGGACAGGTAGCCGAGATAGTTCCAACCGGCCAGCCAGCCAGCGAGTGCCTCGCCCATGCCCGTTTCGCTTTGCAGAACCGGGATCATGGGCGTATAGGCAAAGCGTGCCACGCCCAAGGTCAGAACCAGGGCGCAGATCCCGGATGCCAGAACGCTCCAGTGGCTCGGTTGATGTTCGTATGGATGGTCGGGATGCTTCACGCGTCGTGGCGCCCCGGACAGTCCCGAACGACATCCGCGACGAGGCGCGAGCGCCAAAGATAGAACGGCACCGCGAGACTCAGTAGCAGCGAGGCCAAGAGAGTCTCGTCGATCGCATCGCGCAGCGGCAGGCTCGAGCCTGCCAAGGTCGCGACCAAGAGACCGAGATATATGAGGATCGACAGCGTGAGGATCTCCCGTGCCCGTCGCCAGATCCGGCGCACCCAGCTCGGACAGGGTCGCCGCCGTCGGAATCCCGCTGCCATGACGAGGGCGGCCGGGAGATCGGCGAAGATGAACTCGGGTCGCACGAGATTGCGTAGTATTTCGATCTCTTCCCCGGTCGTCGGCAGAAAGGTGATCCCCAAGAGCAGCAGATGACGCACCAGGAAGACCAGTACGAGCCAGAGCAGGATCGGTGTCTTCAGGAGCAGGTCGTCGTCGTAGCGATGGCTGGCGTAGCGCGGCCGGCGATCGGGATGCGCTAGGCTCATGACGCCCCCGCACCGGGCGACGATCGGGTACCCGACGGGAGGTTACAGGATGCAGGTAAGCAGGCGGATGCGCTCAAGGCGGCGGCGCTTCGTCGAGCTGCGCATAGATGCAGTTCAACGCAGGGGTGTTCGTGCCCGTCGGGAAGAAGCTGTTGATGTCGGTCGCGTAGGTCGTTCGGTCGATGCGGCCGTAATAGAGCTTGCTGGTCTCGTCGAGGAAATAGTCGTTGTCGTCGCCGTTGCTGATGTTGATGACGTAGTTCAGGGGCTGATTGCCGAGATTAAGATGACCGCAAGCGGCGGCGATCTGATTGTAGAAACCCTCCACACCCGGCTTTTCGATCAGGCTATCCGGTGCGACCAGGTTACCGCCGCAACCGAACAGCGCCAGTATGACGACGCCGGTCATCACCAGAGTGGTCCGCACGCGCAAGTGCTCGAGTGTTTGCATGATTCGTTTTCCTCAGGTTGACACTCATCGAATCCAGCTTGGGTCGAACGGATCGGGCTGAAACGCGCGATATTTGGCGACACCGTACGCCAAGTGATGCACGGACTGAAGGAAATTCAGCTCCGCCCAGGCATCGAGGGGCCAACCGGTCCGGTCTCCGCGTTTGTCGAGCATAAGATCGGAGAACATCGCGTCGAATGCGTCCGGGTCGCCCCAAGCGAGTCGAAGGCGTTCGATGACATGTGGAAACCTCTCCTCCAAAACGGAGACCATGGCCGTCGCTCCTCAATGGTGCGCGTCGCTCGCGGAGATCGACTTCGGTGGATTCGATCCAAGGCCCGGGGTTCGCCCGGCGCCTGGTCCTCCCGGGTTCGAGATACGGTGCCCGAATCTTCTGCGTGCGCCCCGGTCGCCGTATTCTCGCGAGCGGTGGCTCCGGCCGTGATGAAGCATTCCGCGAGCCAAATCAAAATTCGCAGCTAACTTTTTGAACTTAAAAGTAATGTCTTGCCTCTGTCGAATGCTGTCGGTGAGTTGCCGAACATGGATCGTGCCGATGTGACCCGAATGGTCAGCGTCGCGCGTCGCGCCCGAGATCCGACTCGGCCATACCTGCGGTGTGCGGAGCGCCTCACTCGTCGGCGATCGACACGTTCTTGCCCGCTGCCGTGAGCTCGGCGGTCTTCACGTCGATATAGTCGAACGGGCTGCCGGGGTAACGCTCGTAGTGGCGGCCGGCGACATACTCCAAGACGCCGCCGAAGTGGTAGCGGTAGAGCAGGCTCTCGATACGGGTGATCTCGCGTCCCCGGTCGAACAGCACGATGCTCGGGGTGTATTGGATACCCATAGACGCAGCGAGTGCTTTTGGTGTGGTTGCGTTGCCCATGGGGTCGATGATGGGTGCCTCCGAGCGGGTGTCGAGGCGCACGAGGGTCAGACCCTTCAGGATCTCCAGGATCTCGGGGTCGGCCAAATGGCCGTCGTGAAGGGCATCGCAGGCCACGCAGGCGACGTCCTCGAACAAGAGCGCGAGTGGGCGATCGGCGACGCTCGCGAGATCGTCGATCTTCTGGATCTGCGGATGCTCTCGGAAGCTGTACACCTCGCTCGGGCGTTTCGCGGCGGCATAGTCGTTTAAGGTCTGTTGCAGGTAGGCGCGTTCATGCACGTAGTCGAGGACGACCTTGAAGTCATCGCGATTGCGATAGCCGCTGACCCGCGCGACAGGGCGGTTGGATGCGTCCAGAAAGACGACGGTCGGGGTGAAGCGCACCTGATAGAGCTCCGCGAGCTCTTTTTCGGACATCGACATCTCCTCGGTCACGGCGACCTCGCGATCGCCCTTCGTGTTCAGGGCGATGACGTCGAAATGTTCCTGGATGAAATCGCGATAGGGCGCCGTCGCGAAATTCTCTTGTACCAGCTTGTAGCAGTAGGGGCAGCCGTTCATTTCCATGACGAGGATGACGTGCTTGCCGGATTCCGCGGCCTCGCTCACGTCCTCGGGGAGGTCGAGAAAACTCTCTTTGAACCAGCTCGGATGGCTAAGTATCTTGGCGCCCGTGACTTCGCCGGTCGGGGCCTGGTCCTGCGCGGCGGCGGGGACTGCGCAGAGGGCCGCAAGCACCGCGCAAAGCGGCAAAAGCCTTGTCGGGGATTTCGGTGTCGTGACGAGCATCGAGAACGTCTCCTGTAGGGTGCGGTCGATAGTGGATCCTAACCGGGAGGGCGGTTGCCGGGAAAGGCTCGGTCACGGCATGATGGCGATTCGTCTCCTGCAACCGCGCCGAGGCGCCTTGCCTCCCATCAGTTAACGCCGGCAAAGTCAACCCAGCACGAAATGGAGGGCATTGCGGTGAGCGATCTTGTCCTGTCCGAGCTCTCCGGGTGGCTGTGGGCCGCAGTCACGACCTTCGGCGTGATCTTTCTTGCCGAGCTTGGCGATAAATCCCAGTTGGTCTGCATGACCTTGGCGGCCCGTCATCGTCGATGGCCCGTCTTGATCGGGGCGGTGACGGCCTTCGTTGTCTTGAACACCCTTGCCGTCGTTTTCGGCGTAGGCCTCGCGCAGTGGATTCCGGAGCGCGTTCTGGCTGGCGTCGTCGCCATCCTGTTCGCGGTCTTCGGGGTGCTCGCGCTGCGCGCCGAAGAGGCCGACGAGGACGCGCCGCAGCGCAGCTGGAGCCACAACAGCATCGTCTTGGCGACCTTCTCGATGATCTTTCTTGCAGAGATGGGCGATAAGACCCAGCTTGCGGTCGCGGGTTTGGCGGTCACCCTGCCGCCCGTCGCGGTTTGGACCGGTGCAACCCTGGCGTTGGCGCTGACCTCCGCGCTCGGCGTCTGGGTCGGATGCCGCCTGTTGCAGGTCATGCCGCTGCATCGCTTGCATCAACTGAGCGGGGTGTTGTTTCTCGTCCTCGCCGGCCTCGCGCTGACACGCGTGTTTTGATCACACCAAAGGACCCACGTAGGTCCCGAGGAGAAGCACCGCCGATGCGGCGACCGTGATCAGCACGTTGTCGTCGATGGGGCCGAGCTCGTAGCGCTCGATCCAGGTCGCCACGATCGCCGAGATCAGGCCCCAGACCGGGATGGCGGGCTCGGCGAGCCCGCCGATGACCCAGCCCATAGGCGCGCAGACAATCAGCATGAAGACATTGCCGATCGGACTCTTGGAGCGGCGGCGCACCAGTAGGTTGCGCGCGATCCCGGTCACCCCGTCGCCGAAGGCCATGTAGAGTGCCGGGAGGATGGCGAGCCAGGGGTTGTCGAGCAGCCACCACAGGAGCGAAACCGACAGGGCCCACATGAGCGCGAACTTGACGTCGTTGCGGTTCTCTTCGGTCTGAAACCAGTAAAACCGCAGACCGGTGGCATGGGCGCCGTACGTCAGCAGTGTCAGTAAGAGCCCGCAGATCAGCGGATACCATGGGCTGGTGAAGACCAGCGGGACCATCAAGGATCCGACGCCGCCGGCCAGCATGTGTACGATCTTGCGGTTGTAGTAGACCGCGCGGATCGGCTCCATGCCCCGGGCGACCATGGCCCGGTAAGGAGTCCGGGTCACGAAGATGACCGCGAGGACGTAGAGGCTGAGGCCGGCGGCCCAGAGCAATTCGTAAAGCTCGGCAACAGAGCTCATGGCAGGCTTCCTTCCGTCGACCGATCATGACGACAGTGTATCCGAGGTCGGTCTGATCACGGGAGGCGCCGATTCTCTAGTCAGGCAGTACGAGACGTTATATTGTACCCAGCGGCTTGACGATGACCGATCCAACGAGGGCAATCCACCGATGCTGCGTCGCCTCTTCTTGATTCTGCTCTTGACCCCCGGCCTCGCGCACGCGAAGGATCCGCGGACGGTCTTCGTCACGGTGGCCCCGCTGGAGACCTTCGTGTCGCGCATCGGGGGTGACCATGTCCGCGTCGACGCCTTGGTGCGGCCCGGCCAAGACCCGCATGCCTACGAGCCGACCGCGCGCCAGATCGCCGCCTTGGCCAATGCCGATCTCTACGTGCGTGTCGGTGTGGGCTTCGAGGATGCCTGGATGCCGCGCCTGTTGGCTGCAAATCCCGGCATGCGTGTGCTCGATGCTCGAGACGGCCTCGAGGTGCGCCGAAAGGATGCGGGGCACGACCACGACGACCATGGTCATGGCCATGATCACGGCGACTTCGACCCCCATGTCTGGACGAGCCCCGCTCGCGTGAAGATCATGGGCGCCCGAATCCGCGATGCGCTGGCCGATCTGGCCCCGGAGTACGCCGCGGACTTCGCCGCCAACGACGCTCGCTTTGCCGCCGACTTGGACGCACTCGATACCGAGATTCGCGCGCGACTCTCGGGTGTGGAGAACCGCCGATTCATGGTGTACCACCCGGCTTGGGGCTACTTCGCCGAGGACTACGATCTGGAGCAGGTCGCGATCGAGCGCGAGGGCAAGGAGCCGGGTGCGCGTGCCTTGACCGGCATGATCGAGCAGGCTCGGCGGGAAGGCATTCGGGTCATCTTCGTGCAGCCTCAGCTCAACCCGGCGTCGGCCGAGCAGGTCGCGCGATCGATCGGCGGACAGGTTGCCGTTATCGACCCCTTGTCGGGCGATTATTTCGAGAATCTTCGGCAGGTTGCCGAGCTCATTGCGGGGGCCGGCGCGCCATGATCCCCGGCAGCGATGAGCTGCAGGCGGCATTGCCCAAGCAACCGGTCATCGCGATCCGGGGTCTCGGCTTCTCCTATGGCGAGTCGCCTGTCCTCGAGGGTGTCGATCTGGAGATCCTCGACGGCGAGTTCGTCGGTCTGGTCGGGCCCAATGCGGGCGGCAAGAGCACGCTCCTGAAACTTGTGCTCGGACTCCTGGAGCCGCAGCAGGGCAGCATTCGGGTTCTCGGACAGGCGCCGCGCCACGCGGTGCGACGCGTCGGCTATGTGCCCCAGTTTCCGACCTTTCCGCGGGACTTCCCGATCTCCGTCGAGCAGGTGGTCCTGACCGGACGGCTCGGCTTCGGGCCGATGCTCGGTTGGTACCGCTCGAACGACCGCACCGCAGCGCGCCAAGCGCTTGCCGAGGTCGAAGCGCTGGATCTGGCGCGTCGGCGCATCGGGACCCTCTCGGGTGGCCAGCTGCAGCGTGTTCTGCTCGCCCGCGCACTGGTCGCCGAGCCGCTGATCCTGATCCTCGACGAGCCTACGGCCAACATCGACCAACGTATGGAAGGCGATATCTTCGACTTGCTCGCGCGACTCAACGCACGCCTGACCATCCTGGTCGTCTCGCACGACATCGCCTTTATTTCGGGCTTTGTCGATCGTGTCGCCTGCCTCAACCGCACCCTCGTCTGCCATACGACCGAACGCGTCGATGGCGACCTGATCCACCAGCTTTACGGCGACAATATCCGACACGTCGCTCACGCCGGATCCGGGCACGAGCTCGCCCATCATAGGCACTGATCCCATGCAGGATTTCATCCAGGCGCTCGGCCAACACGCCTTCCTGCAAACCGCCCTGCTGGCAGGACTCCTCGCCAGCCTCGGCTGCGGCGTGATCGGTACCTTCGTGGTGGTCAAGCGCATTGCCTTCATGGCCGGCGGAATCGCCCACTCGGTCTTGGGCGGTATGGGTGCTGCGCTCTATTTCGGCTTCGACCCCTTGCTCGGCGCGCTCGCCGCCGCCGTGCTCTCGGCCTTGCTGATCGGCGGGGTACGGCTTGCTTGGAACGCGCAGGAGGACACCCTGATCGGCGCGCTCTGGGCGATCGGCATGGCGATCGGGATCCTCTTTATCGCCAAGACGCCCGGCTATACGACCGATCTCATGAGCTTTCTGTTCGGGAACATCCTGCTGGTTCCGCGCCGCGAGCTTTGGTTCATGGCCGGGCTTGATCTGGTTCTGCTGATCACGGTGATGCTCTTCTACCGGCAGTTACTCGCCGTGACCTTCGACGAGGAGTTCGCCCGCCTGCGCGGCGTGCCCGTCGCCTTCTTCTATCTCCTTCTGCTGTGCTTGGTGGCGGTAACCGTGGTCTTGCTGATCCAGGTCGTCGGCCTGATCCTCGTGATCGCGCTGCTGACCCTTCCGGCGGCGATCGCCGGTCATTACGTCCACTCACTCGGCGGTATGATGCTGATCGCGACCCTGCTCGGCGGGGTCTTCACCTCCGCGGGCTTGGCACTCTCCTACGGGCCGGACCTGCCCGCGGGACCGACCATGATCTTGCTGGCCGGGAGCGTTTATGTCGTCTCCGCCGTGCTCAGCCGCTTTCTTGCGCGGCACCGAGTACGGCGACGTGCGCCGGTGATCGAAGCGGGAGGATGAGCGGATGAAGTCGATATCCGAGAACACAGTGCTCGATCGCGCCGACGCCCTCTGTCGGGCACGCGGTGTGAGACTCACCGCCCAGCGGCGCCGAGTCCTCGCGATTCTCTGCGCCTCGCCCCGTCCGTTGGGTGCCTACGAGATCCTCGATGCTATGCGCGAAGGCTCCCGCACACTGGCCCCGCCGACCGTCTATCGCGCGCTCGACTTTCTTCTCGAGCAGGGTCTGGTGCATAAGCTCGAGAGCCTGCATGCCTTCGTCGGCTGCAACCATCCTGAGCATCCGCATTCGAGTCAGTTTCTCATCTGCAACAGCTGTGGCGAGGTCACCGAGCTCGAGGACGAGGCGATCGCACGCAGCCTCGGCTGCGCGGCCAGCGTGAGCGGTTTTCAACCGCAGCGGCGGGTTGTCGAGGTGATCGGGATCTGTGCAGGGTGTGTGCAGAAAGGGCGCTGAGGCGATTTCCGGAAACGGATCTACCGGCAGAGCCGAAAGCAGGACAAGTGGTGGCAGGCTCTACTCGTTGTCGTTGTCGTTGTCGTTGTCGTGTTCGTCCGGAATCCGATTACGACAACGACAACGACAACGACAACGATTGGATTCGGTGGTCAACCTATTTCTGACACGTCACTCATTCTCAAGGAGTCAGTATGAATCAAATTCGCATCGACGCCGTCTCCTTGACGGCAATCATCATGTGTCTCGCCGTTGCGAGTGCCTCGGCCGAGGACACCGAACAGCGTCGGCAGGGCGCCCATGTCCACGGGATAGCCCACATGACGCTTGCCGCCGATGGCGACAAGGTTCTGATCGAGCTGACGAGCCCCGCGGCGAGTCTGATCGGTTTCGAGCGCGCACCGCGAACCGACGAGGAGCGCGCGACACTCGCGTTGGCCAAGGAGAATCTCATGGCCGGCGATGCCATGATCCGCCTCAACACTGAGGCCGGTTGTCGGCTGGAAACCGCGGAGATCGATGCCGAGCTCGCCGATGCCGGGCAAGGCAGCGGGGCGAAACACGCGCACACGCACGATCACGATCACGACGCCGATCAGGGCGAGGACGGGCACGCGGACTTTGTCGTGCGCTACAGCTTCGCCTGTGATCGACCCGACGCACTGGGCTCGGCCGCGCTCGGCCTCTTCTCCGGTTTCCCGGCCCTCGAGCGCGTCCTGTTTCAGTACGTGACCGCGGAGGGGCAGGGTGGGGCGGAGCTCACCCCGCGTGCGCCCGTCGTGACCTTCGTGCCGCTCTAAACCGCGCCCGGTGTTGGGCCGGACGGTTTCAGGGCTGCGAACGCTGCGCGACAAACGCTGTTGGAGTTGGCGCAGTTTAGGTGAAAAATAGTTTTTCATCATGGGGTTAAGCTTTTTCTTGCTGCGTCGGCTCCTGGGTTTCGGCGTTGTTTCGTCTGTCCTTACGGGCAAAAGGAAAGACCCGTCCCCGACTCCGCGACCCACATAACAGGTATCGTCAATGCCCTTACTCTGGGAGCTCGTCATCGCCAGCGCAGCGCTCGCGCTTCTGCTCGGCTATCACCTGTGGTACGCGCTGGAGCTGAAGCGGCGGCCGCTCGCCACCTCCCTCGGCCGCAACAACCGCATCCGCCGGCTCTGGCTGGAGCACGTCATCGCACGCGGTGCAGACATCCTCGCGGTTCAGACGCTGCGCAACTGGACCATGGCCGCGACTTTTCTCGCCTCCACGGCTATCGTGCTCGCGCTGGGACTCATGAGCGTCGCGCTCACGTCGGACGCGCTCACGCAGCTCAAGTACGGACTCGACCCGCTCGCGAGCCAGCATGAGCACCTGACGACACTCAAGGCGCTGGCCATCGTGCTGCTGTTGCTCGGGGTGTTCATCTGCTTCACGCTGTCCCTGCGCTACTACAACCACGCCGGTTTCCTGATCAACGCCCCGCTGGACCAGGACGCGGACGTGACCATCGACACCGCCTTCCACGCCGTCAGCCGCGGCGCCGGTGCTTACAACCTGGGCATGCGCGGCTGGTACCTGGCGCTGCCGCTGATCCTGTGGCTGCTGGGGCCGCTATGGCTGCTCGGGAGCGCCGTGGTCATGACCGCGATCGTCCATCGGCTCGATCACGAGCCCGGCTAGCGAGGCGAAGCCACCGGCCGACAAGGGCAAGGAGCGCCGTCTTGCGCAACCCGCTCGTTGTCGCAAGGAAACCGAAGGGCGAGGGCCGAGGAGGGCTCCTCTGTGAATTCCGGGGACAGTTTACCTAATCCCGTTCCAGCAGCTCAAAGAGGTCCCGGGTGTGAGGGTCTCGTCGCGGTGGCTTAGGCCCTAGCTTTTGTCGCTTGAGATGGCGCCCGAGGCGTTGCTCCAGAGCTTCGACAAAGGAATCCGGACCGAGCGGGCGGCCGGTGCCGGTGTGTGCGCGCAGCACGTCGGCGATGTCCGGGGCGTCGGGCTCGCCGATGAAGCGAGTCCAATCGGATACCAGCTCCAACAGCGGACGCACGCTGACGAGCTTATCGTCCGCTCCGGCCAGATGGGCCAGGGCGCTCGACCACGGCCAGTCCTCCGTGCGTGCACAGAGCCGCGCACGGACGGGATTAAGCTCCACAGACCTGGCAGCGGCGATGAGATGCCGCTCATCCATCACGAACGAGTGAAAACGCTCCTGCCAAAGGTGCCCTCGCCAGCCTTCCCGGAAATTGATCATGCGCGTGTAGCGACGATGCGCCTCGCCCAGCGCGTCACGCAAACCGAGCTCATCGCCCGGCACCAGGATCAGGTGCACATGATTCGGCATGAGGCAGTAGACCAGAACCTGCGCGCCACACGCCCGACAGGACGTCGACAGCAATCGCCGATACTCGGCGTAGTCCTCATCCCCAAAAAAAGTTCGCTGGCGCCGATTACCGCGCTGGGTCACATGATGTGGAAGCCCTGGGGCAAGCGCCCTTGGAAATCTCGCCATCGGTCGGTCGATCCCTCGTCACACAAACCCAATTCGTGTTCTAACTGATCCGAAGCAGCTCGTCTAGGGAATTAAGTCAACTGTCCCCGGAACTCCCAACTCCGCCCCCGGAACTCCGCCGAGGCCATCACCACAACCTATCCGGATGCGGTCGACCTGGCCAGCAAGCAAACGCGCCGGCCCCCGGAGACCTTCCCGGCGCACTGTCCCTACCAGGCGACGTCGCTGCTCGATGACGATTACTATCCTGGTTCATGGGAGCAGACCTAGCAAATGAGCGAGCCCGGTCGAGGGTATCCTTGACCCGGACCTCTAAGGATCGCTCTGTGAAGTTGACATGAGGAGTTGGCATATGAGTCTCTCGGTGGGATCGGCGGACAGTTCGGGGAACCTCCGGGGGGAACCGAGGGGGAACGCTGCGATCATCGAGATCCGGGATCTGACCTTTCGGTGGAGACCTGGTACGCCAACCATCCTGGCCCTAGATCACCTCGAAATACTCCGCGGCGAGCGTGTCTTCATCGAGGGACCGAGCGGCAGCGGTAAGACCACCTTGTTGAGTCTTCTGGCCGGCGTGGTCAAGGCCGAGCAGGGGAGTCTGCGCATCCTCGGGCAGCCGCTCGAGCGCCTGGGCGGCGTCAAGCGCGACCATTTCAGGGCCGATCACGTCGGCTATGTCTTTCAGATGTTCAATCTGATTCCTTACCTGTCGCTGGTCGAAAACGTGACCTTGCCCTGCCGCTTCTCGCGACTGCGTCGGGCGCGCGTGCTTGAGCGCGTCGGCTGCAGCGGCCGCTCCGCGCGGTGTCTGGAGCAGGAGGCGCTGCGCTTGCTCGATCATCTCGATATGGCCGAGCCCGCACGCTCGAAGCGGTCCGTCACCGAGCTCTCGGTCGGACAGCAGCAGCGCGTCGCCGCAGCGCGCGCGCTCATGGGCTCTCCCGAGATCCTGATCGCCGACGAGCCGACCTCCGCGCTCGATTCGGATCGCCGCGAAGCCTTTATTCGACTGCTGTTTCGGGAATGTGCCGAGACGCGGATGACCTTGATCTTCGTCAGTCACGATTCGGCGCTCGAGCCTTTGTTCGATCGCACCGTGCGTCTCGCCGAGGTCAATCGCGCCCTTTAAACCGCGCCCGGTGCGGTCTGCGATGTTATTGGATGGGATCGGCCGCCGCCGACCTGACGACCGCTGAAGCCGGCGCGGTTTAAGAGATTAAAAAATAAATCATTTTAAACCGCGTCCCCCCGCTAAGGGCCGTGGATGCACCAAACCTCGGACTCACTCGGAAATGTGCATCTTGCTCTGGACTCGGTTTAAAGCCTGAAGCCCATCACCAAGCCGGCCATGAAGGATGCCGCGCTCGTCAGGTTGCCGCCGATGAAGTCGAAGAAGGCGCCTGCATGGACCCCGAGCCAGTCGACCCAGCCGTTGTAGTGGATCTCGAGGCCGGACCAGTTCACGTCCAGAATGCCGGCGTACTGCAAGGCAAAGACCCCGAGCAGGATGAGACCGACGACCAGCAGTACCAGCTTGAAGGCCATCTTCAGCGCAAACCCGAGCGCCAGCCCGACCATGAAGGAGAACCCGAGCTTCAGGAAGAAGGTTTCGTTGAAGAGTCCAGCGGCGTCCGCCGGCGCATTCCCGGTGGCATCGTCCGAGGCCATGGACGCAAGCAGGTCGCTGCCGAGTCTTTCGAGCGAATGCGTCGCCCTTTCGAATAGCGAGGTGTCTTGTGCGAGATGATCCATCGGGTCTGTCGGCAAGGGTGCGGAAGAAGGTCGGATCGCGTCGGCGAGGCGCTAGTGTATACCGAGCACCCGGGATTTTTCGCCGCGTTACACGCCCCCCTGCACGCCGGGATGATTTTGTACATCCTCGCCGTAGGGGCCGCTAAGTGACGTGTCGGAGATAGTTGGAGCATCGTATTGAACCGTTGTCGTTGTCGTTGTCGTAATCGACAACGACAAGGACGACCGTGGCAAAGGGATTTCGAGTTGTTCGACTTATTCTCGAACCGACCGGCCGCCACGCGGGAATCGGGTGCGCTCAGGTTATCCTTCGCGCACAATGAGCACCGCTCACCGCTGCATGGAGCTCGACGTGACCACAAGCGCCCTGACGCCAGGCCTGATGCTTGTCCACGGCAACCGCCCGGAAGATCTGCGCGATCTTCTGGTGGAATGGATGGCGCGCTATCCGTTGGCACCTCTCGAAAACGAGATCATTCTTGCGCAGAGCAACGGTATTGCGCAGTGGCTGAAGCTCGCGCTCGCCGCCGATGCCGCTCCGGACTCGGGTGAGTTTGCCGCCGGCGAGCGGGGCGTCGGGATCGCCGCGGCGCTTGAGATCTCTCTGCCGGCGCGCTTTCTCTGGCGGGTCTACCGGGCGGTCCTTGGTAGCGATGCGGTCCCGGAGGTCTCGCCCTTCGACAAGTCGCGCTTGGTCTGGCGGTTGATGCGGCTCCTGCCCGAGCTGTTGGCTCGGCCTGCATACCTGTCGCTGCGGCGCTTCCTGCAGACGGATGCGGACCTGCGCAAACGCTTCCAGCTCGCCGAGCGTCTGGCCGATCTCTACGACCAGTATCAGGTCTACCGCGCCGACTGGCTGGCCGCCTGGGGCAACGGCGAAGACGTGCTGATCGAGGCGCGTGGCGGTCGCCTTCCCTTGCCGGAGGAGCAGCGTTGGCAGTCGGGACTCTGGCGTGCGCTGCTGGCGGATGTCGAGACGGACGTCGAGGGCAGAGGACAGGAGGCCGGCATCGGTCGCGCGGACGTCCACGAGGCATTCCTGCGCCGTGTGTCCGACTGGCCCGACGATACGCACCCGCGCGGTCTACCCCGTCGGGTGATGGTCTTCGGGATCTCCAGTCTGCCGCGTCAGTCGCTGGAGGTGCTGGCCGGGATGGCGCGCTGGAGCCAGGTCCTCATGTGCGTCCACAACCCTTGCGAACATTACTGGGCCGACATCGTCGCCGACAAGGATCTGTTGCGCGCTGAGCGCAGCCGCCAGCAACGCCGCGACGGCATGCCGACGGACCTGTCCGAGGAGCGGATGCACCTGCACGCCCACCCGCTGCTCGCGGCCTGGGGCAAGCAAGGCCGCGACTTCATCGGCCTGCTCGACGAGCACGACGACGCGACGGCTCGGGCGGGCTATCTCGGGCGTTTCAATGCCATCGGCCAGCGGATCGATCTGTTCGACGCCTCGCGAGAGGCTCGCTCTCTGCTCGAACAGCTCCAGGACGACATCCGCGATCTCCGCCCGCTCGCCGAGACCCGCACACATTGGCCGGAGGTGCCTTCCAGGGGCGATGACTCGATCCGCTTCCATATTGCACACAGTCCGCAGCGCGAGGTCGAGATCCTGCATGACGTCCTGCTCGCGGCCTTCAATGCCGATGCGAGCCTGACCCCGCGCGACATCATCGTCATGGTGCCGGATATCGACACCTATGCGCCGCATATCCAGGCGGTGTTCGGTCTGGTCGACCGTGAGGATCCGCGCTACATCCCCTACAGCGTCGCGGATCAGGGCCGACGTGCGACCGAGCCCTTGATCCAGGCCCTTGCGAAGCTGCTGGAGCTGCCCCGATCGCGTCTCGCGGTCAGCGATGTGCTCGATCTGCTCGAAGCCCCGGCCCTGCGCCGGCGCTTCGGCATCGCCGAGACGGACCTCCCGCGGCTCCACCGCTGGATCCGCGGGGCCAACATCCGTTGGGGCCTGCATGCCGAGCAGCGCGCGAGCCTCGATCTACCGATACAGCCCGACGCGCAGGCCCAACACACCTGGCTGTTCGGTTTGCGCCGGATGCTGCTCGGCTATGCGGTCGGCGCCGCCGGCGAGGAGGGTGCCTGGCAGGGGATCGAGTCGTTCGACGAGATCGGCGGTCTGGACGCGGCCCTGCTCGGTCCGCTCGTGCACCTGATCGAGCGTCTTGATTCCACCTGGCGGACCCTGCGCGAGCCCGCGACCGTCGCCGACTGGTGCAGGCGTTTGCGCGCTCTGATGGCGGATTTCTTCGACGCCGCCGACAACGGCGAGGCCTTCACCCTCATGCAGCTCGACACCGCCCTGCAAGGATGGCAGGACGCCTGCGACGAGGCTGCGCTTGCTGAGAAGCTGCCCCTGTCGGTCGTCGGCGAGTACTGGCTCTCGCAGCTGGACGACGGCGGCCTGTCGCAACGCTTCTTCGCCGGCGCTGTGACCTTCGCGACCCTGATGCCGATGCGGGCCATCCCCTTTCGCCGGGTCTGCCTGCTCGGCATGAACGACGGCGATTACCCGCGCACCAGGATCCCGATGGACTTCGACCTCATGGGTCGCGACTACCGACCCGGCGACCGCTCGCGGCGCGAGGACGACCGCTATCTCTTTCTCGAAGCCCTGCTTTCGGCACGGGACCATCTGCACATCTCCTGGGTTGGACGCAGCATTACCGACAACGGCGTGCGACCGCCCTCGGTGCTGGTCGCCCAATTGCGCGACCACCTCGCCGCCGGTTGGCGGATGGCGCCCGATAAGGCGCTGGCGGAGGAGAGCGGCTCGATCGATCCAGATCAGGCCCTCTTGAATGCACTCACGGTGGAGCATCCGCTGCAGCCCTTCAGCCCCGATTACTTCCCGCCGGAGCCCCACTCGGAGCGGCCGCCGAGCGTCGCCCCGCTCTTCACCTATGCCCGGGAGTGGCGTCCGCTCGATGCGGTGCTACCCCCTCGCCCGGATGCCGCGCCGCAACCGCCGACGACCGTATTGCCGCCGCTGTCCCGCGACGAGCCGCTCGGTCTGCGTGATCTTGTCGACCTTCTCAAGTCGCCGGTGAAGGCATTTTTCCGCCAGCGGCTCGGCGTCCTTTTCGAGACCGACGATCCGACGAGCGAGGATCAAGAGCCCTTCACACTCGAGGGGCTCGGCAGGTGGCAGCTGCAAGACGAGCTGATCCGGGTCCAAGCGCAGGCGCTGTCAGAGGGTGAGCCGATCGCCGCGGCGCGCGCGAGCCGTCTCGATCGAATCCGCCGGCGCGGCGATCTTGCGCCGGGTGGCTTCGGCGAGGCCCTTGCCGCGGACCTGGTCGAACCGATGGATACGCTTTTCGCGAACTATCAAGACGCGCTCTTCCGCTGGCCGCACCCTAGCGACGACGAAGAAGAGATCCGGTTTCAAACCGATCTTCCGACGCCCGTGCCCGAGCTGGCGGATTGGATCGGCGGCATCCGCACCGACGCCGAGGGCCTTCGAGGACGTGTGCTCATCGAGGCGAGCGACCTGGTCAAGAACGGTCAGTACCGCGGCGAGAAGCTCATCCGTCACTGGGTCGCGCATCTGGCCCTGCATCTAACGGGCGGCCCCCTCACCACACTGGTCCTCAGCAAGGCCGGCAATGTCGAGCTCAAGCCACTGCCGGTCGAGCATGCGAAGGCGCACCTGACCGCGCTGCTGGTGGCCTGGCAGGTCGGCATGTGCCGTCCGCTCCCGCTGGCTGCGAAGACCGCGCTCGAGTGGCTCAAGGTCGGCGATGCGCCGAAGGCGCGCACGACCTACGAGGGCGGCTATATGCAAACCGGCGAGGTCGAAACCGACGCCTATCTCGCACGCGCCTACCCGGACTTCGACGCACTTTGCGCGAGCGGTGAGTTCGCAACGCTGGCCGAGAGCCTGCTGCGTCCGCTCTATACCGCGATGCATGCCGGCGACAAGAAGAAGCCGGACCGGCCCGCCGCAGCGCAAGCGACCGGAGCCGCCGCATGAGTCCCGAGAATAGCCGACCCGCAGTGACCCAGATTTCCGATCAGGCGGATATCGCAGCGGTCTCTCGTCGGGCTGAAGCCCGACCCACAGGCTCCGATTCGCTCGATCCGCTGCGCTTTCCGCTTTGGGGCAGCCGACTGATCGAGGCCAGTGCCGGCACCGGCAAGACCTTCACCATTGCGACACTCTATGTCCGCTTAGTGCTCGGCCATGGCGTGCCGAACGACGCCCCCCAAGCTGCACCGGACACCGCACCGCGCGCCTTCACCCCGCCCGAGATCCTGGTCGTCACTTTCACCGATGCCGCCACGCGCGAGCTGCGCGACCGCATCCGCGCGCGTCTGGCTGAGGCGGCGACTGTCTTTCGCGCCGAGCCGGACGGGATCGCCGCACGCCCTCCGGGCGAGGATCCGCTACACGACCTGCGCGCCGAATACCCGCCCGAGCACTGGCCGGCCTGCGCGCGCAAGCTGCAGCTGGCCGCCGAATGGATGGACGAGGCCGCCGTCTCGACCATCCACGGCTGGTGCAATCGGATGCTGCGCGAGCACGCCTTCGACAGCGACAGCCATTTCACCCAGACCCTGGAGACCGATCAGAGCGAGCTGCTCGCCGAGGTGGTGCGGGACTATTGGCGGACCTTCATGATCCCGCTCGACGCCGAGTCGGTCGCCGAGGTGCGTCAATGGTGGTCCGGTCCCGAGGCGCTGCAGGGGGCCATCCGGGCACTCGTCGAGCATGCCGATCGGCTCGACCCCGCGGCGGAGCCGGCCGTCACGCTCAAGGCTGTCCGCACGGAGAAGGCGGACCGTCTCGCCGCGCTCAAGGCCCCTTGGGCGACCTGGGCGGACGAGCTTGAGGCGCTTCTGGATGACGCCGTCGACAGCAAGCGCGCCAAGCTGCAGAAACGTTTCTACAGCAACTGGTTGAAGGCGCTACGGGACTGGGCTGCCGACCCCGCCGCCGAGTCGCTCGACCTGGCGAAAGGCTGGGAGCGTCTCACGCCCGCGGGTCTTGCCGCTGTCTGGAAAGGTGATCCCCCCGCCCATCCCGCCCTACAGGCGATCGCCCACCTCAAAGCCGAGCTGGCCGATTTGCCCACGCCAGGCTCCGCACTCTTGCGTCACGCGGCCCGCTGGGTCGCCGATCGCTTCGCCGCAGAGCAGACCCGCCGCGCCCAGATGGGCTTCAACGACCTGCTGACCCGGCTCGACGCCGCCCTGCAAGGCGACAACAGCGAGCGTCTGGCCGAGATCATCCGCCGCCAGTTCCCCGTCGCCCTGATCGACGAGTTCCAGGACACCGACCCGGTGCAGTACCGCATCTTCGATGCCGTCTACCGGGTCGCCGCGAACCACCCCGCGACCGCGCTCATCCTCATCGGCGACCCGAAGCAGGCGATCTATGCCTTCCGCGGTGCGGACATCTACACCTATCTCGCCGCCCGCCGAGCCTGCGCCGGGCGTCTCTACACCCTGAAGCGAAACTACCGCTCCACGCCCGACATGGTCGCCGCGACCAATCGCTGCTTCGAGGCGGCCGAGAACCGAGCGAGCGGTGCAGGCGCATTCCTCTTCCGCAGCGACAACGACAACGATACGAATACCGGAACCGGGACCGACAATCCGGTGCCCTTCATCGCGGCGGACGCGAAGGGGCGCAAGGACGCGCTGCAGATCGACGGCCAATCGCTGCCGGCGCTTACCGCCTGTTGGCTGCCGCCGAACGTACCGGGCAAGCCGCTGAGCAAGGACGCCTATCGCAGCCGGATCGCTGATGTCTGTGCCGCGGAGATGGTGCGTCTGCTCAATCTCGGGCAGACCGGGCACGCGGCCTTTGTCGGCGAGGGCGCATCCAAGCCGCTGCGCCCGGCGCATCTGGCCGTGTTGGTCAACACCGGCAAGGAGGCGGCGATCATCCGCCGCGCCCTGGCGCAACGCGGTGTGCGTAGCGTCTATCTCTCCGACCGGGACTCGGTCTACCAAAGCCCGCAGGCCGGCGAGCTGCAACACTGGCTGGCCGCCTGCGCCGAGCCCGACGACGCGCGGCTGCTGCGGGCTGCGCTGGCCACCGCCACACTCGGTCTAAGCTGGTCCGAGCTCGATCGTCTGAACCACGACGAGCTCGCCTGGGAGTCGCGCGTGCTGCAGTTCCGCGCCTATCGCGACACCTGGCGCCGCCAAGGCGTGCTGCCCATGCTGCGTCGTCTGCTCAACGACTTCGACGTCCCCGCGCGGTTGCTTGCATCGGAGCCGGGGTTCGACGGGGAGCGCACTCTCACCGACCTGCTCCATCTCGCCGAGCTGCTGCAACAGGCCAGCGTCCAGCTCGACGGCGAGCATGCGCTGATCCGCCATCTCGCCGAGCAGTGCCGGGATGCAGACCGCGGTGCGGGCGGCGATGCCCGCCAGATCCGTCTTGAGAGCGATGCCGATCTGGTGCAGGTGGTGACGGTCCATAAATCCAAGGGACTCGAGTACCCGTTGGTGTTCCTGCCGTTCGCTGCGGATCATCGGCAGATCGCGAAAGCCGACCTGCCGCTCAAATGGCACGATGCGCAGGGCCGGCTGCAGCTCGGGCTCTGCGCCGATGAGGAAATCCTGGAGCGGGCCGACCGCGAGCGTCTGGGCGAGGATCTGCGCAAGCTCTATGTCGCACTGACCCGCGCCCGGCATGCGACTTGGGTCGGTCTCGCACCGCTGGCCGGACTGGAAGGCGGCGCCTTCGGGTATCTGCTGGGCGGCGACGCCGTTCTGGCCCCGGATGGTCTGGCACAGGCGCTCAAGGATCTGCGCGGCGACTGTGCGTCCATCGCGGTGGTCGAGGCGCCCCAGCCTTCGCCCGATGCATTACGGGACCGGTTCGTCCCGGCCGCTCCGCCGCGCCGTCTCGGGCCCGCGCGCACATCGATCCCTGTCGTGCGCGAACCCTGGTGGATCGCCAGCTATTCGGCCCTGCGCACCGTCGCCGGCGACGACCCTGCGCGGTCCGTGACACCCGCCGAGACGCCGGTCCATCCCTCGGCCCGGGCGCCCGCCGATACCCCGACCGAGGATCGGTTCCGGGAGATGCAGGCCGCGCAAACAGCCACGCCGACCACAGATCTGTCTCCCTCGACGTCAAGCCAGGACGCAAGCGATCGGCTACCCGCCGCCGGATCCATCCACGCCTTCCCGCGCGGGCCGGAGGCGGGCACCTTCCTCCACGATCTCCTCGAATGGGCCGCCGATCCGGGATTCGCCGAGGCCGCCGCCGATCCGGTGCGACTGCGCGACACCGTCGCCCGACGCTGTCAGGTGCGCGGCTGGTCCCAATGGATCGATCCGCTCACGGCCTGGCTGGAGTCCTTCCTGACGACGCCCTTGCCCGTCCCCGCGATGGGAGCGCTTCCGGCCACCACCTTCAGCCTTGTCGACCTGACCGGCGCCGTGCCCGAGATGGAGTTCTGGCTCGCTGCCCACCATGCCGACACGCGCGAGGTCGACCGGCTGGTCTGCACCTACACCCTCGACCGTGCGCCCCGCCCGAAGCTCCAAACCAATATTCTCAACGGCATGCTCAAGGGCTTCATGGACCTGGTCTTCGAGCACGAGGGCCGCTACTACGTGGCCGACTACAAATCCAACTGGCTCGGCCCGGACGCTGCCGCCTACACCCCGGAGGCCATGCGCGCCGAGATCCTGCACGCGCGCTACGAGCTTCAATACGTCCTCTATCTCTTCGCACTGCATCGGCTGCTCAAGGCGCGCTTGCCGGACTACGACTACGACCGCCATGTCGGCGGCGCCGTCTATCTTTTCCTGCGCGGCATCGAGGCGCCGAGCCGGGGCATCCATGCCGAGCGTCCGCCGCGTGAGCTGATCGAGGCGTTGGATCGCTGCTTTGCGCGAAAGTCGAACGAGGGAGGCTCATGAGCAGGATTCGGACGATGCAAGCCGCGCAGGGTCATGGCGCTCAAGATGCCCGAGGGCAATCCATGGAAACGCTTCTCGCCGGCTGGGCCGAGCGCGCCTGGCTGCGCGCGCTCGATGTCGCCTTCGCCGATTTCCTCCGCCGAGAGGTACCGGATGCGCCCCCTTTGCTGATCCTCGCCGCGGCGCTGGCGAGTCATCAACTCGGTCGCGGCCACGCCTGTCTCGATCTGGAGGCCACGCTAAAGGATCCAACCTTCGCCCTGTCCTTGCCCCCCGAGGGTACCGACACCGCGGAGACGGACACCCCGCCGCACCCCGCCGAGGTGCTGGAAGGTCTGACCCTGCGCGACTGGCAGGCGGCGCTCGCCCATCCCGAACTGGTCGGCCAGGGCGTCGGCGACACGCCGCTGGTCCTGGTCGGTCCGCGACTCTATCTGCGCCGTTACTGGCGCTACGAGCAGGCCGTGCGCGCCGGTATCGAC
Source organism: Thiocapsa sp. C2-2m (assembly GCF_041903745.1). Lineage (NCBI taxonomy): Bacteria > Pseudomonadati > Pseudomonadota > Gammaproteobacteria > Chromatiales > Chromatiaceae > Thiocapsa > Thiocapsa sp. C2-2m. The sequence continues at coordinate 87,484 of NZ_JBBWVD010000019.1, forward strand.
GCCCGCTCGGCACGTTCCGAGGCCCTGCAGGACGCACTGCCGATCGAGGCCATGCGCCCGGTACTCGAGCGTCTCTTCCCGCCCGCCCGGACTCCCGGCCAAACGGCCGACTGGCAGAAGCTCGCCTGCGCGCTCGCCGCCCGCAGCGCCTTCAGCATCATCACCGGCGGTCCCGGTACGGGGAAGACCACGACCGTCGTCCGACTCCTCGCCTTGCTGCAAGCCCTGGCGCTTGTCGAGCCGCCTGCGGATCAGCCGGCGCGCACACTGCGCCCCCTGCGCATCCGTCTCGCGGCACCCACCGGCAAGGCCGCAGCCCGTCTGAACGAATCCATCGCCGCCGCGGTCGCCAGCTTGCCGCTCGACGACCTTGCACAGGGCGAGGCCGTGCGCGCAGCTATCCCCGTCACCGTGAGCACGCTCCACCGCCTGCTCGGCAGTCGCCCCGACACCCGCCGCCTGCGTCACCATGCCGGCAACCCGCTGGCGCTCGATGTGCTGGTCATCGACGAGGCATCCATGGTCGATCTGGAGATGATGGCCGCCGTCCTCGATGCCCTGCCGGTGAACGCGCGCCTTATTCTGCTCGGCGACAAGGACCAGCTCGCCTCGGTCGAGGCCGGTGCCGTGCTCGGCGAGCTGTGCGGTCGCGCCCGTGAAGGCCACTACACCCCGAGTACCCGGGAGTGGCTCGAGAACGCGACCGGCGAGCACATCCCCTCAGATCTCGTCGATCCTGCCGGCACGGCGCTCGATCAGTCCGTCGTCATGCTTCGCCACAGCCACCGTTTTTCGGCCGACAGCGGCATCGGCCGGCTCGCCGAGGCGGTCAATGCCGGCGACCCGGTCAAGGTCCGCGACATCTGGACGCGCGGCTACGCCGACCTCGCCCTGGTCGCGCTTAACGGCACCGAGGATGCGGCCTTTCGGTCACTGGTCATCGAGGGCGCGGCGAGCTCGCCGCTCGATCCGCGGCACGGAGCCGAAGGGCGGCGAGCGCAGACCGACGCTCGGCCGCCGCGACACGGCTACCGCCATTACCTCGACACCCTGCAAAAAGGCCAACCCGCTCGAGACGCCGATGCGTCGGCCTACGACGCCTGGGCACGCGATGTTCTGCAGGCTCACGGCGCGTTCCAATGTCTCTGCGCCCTGCGCCGCGGACCCTGGGGCGTCGAGGGGCTCAACCAGCGCATTGCCGATCTGCTGCACGACGCGGATCTCATCCCCGCCAGCAGCGGTTGGTATCTCGGGCGACCCGTCCTGATCACCCGCAACGACTACGGCCTAGGGCTCATGAACGGCGACATCGGCATCACCTTGGTCCGCCCCGCACCCGACGATCGGGACCGGACGCTCCGCGTCGCTTTCCCCGCCGGCGATGCCCAAGACGGCATCAAATGGATCCTCCCCAGCCGCCTCCAGGCGGTCGAAACCGTCTATGCGCTAACCGTCCACAAATCCCAAGGCTCGGAGTTCAGCCACGCCGCACTCGTTCTGACCGAGAGCCTCAGCCCGATCCTCACGCGCGAGCTGCTCTACACCGGCATCACCCGCGCACGCGCCCACCTGACCTTGGTGCAGCCGGGCGGCGATCAGGTGCTGGAACAAGCGGTGCAGCGGCGGGTGTTGCGGGCGAGCGGGCTTTTGGGTGAAGGGTGAAGAGTCTCGTGACATCCGCTCCGCGGTGTCACGCATGCCCCTGGCGCTCCGCGCCACGTCCCACGATGGCCGAAATCGTGAGCAAGCCCGATTCACACGGCAGACTTGTCGTCGTCCGACGCGTGGTTGTTTGCCACCTCGATTCGGGACCATCATCCTGGGATCATGGTTCTACGAGGAGGATCTGGTCCGGTTCAGTCCCGAGATTCAGCAGCTCAGCGTCCCGATCGAGCCATGAGGGTCAGGGAAGCTCGTAAGCACCCGATTGGTCGTCGAGTCCCACGCGGTCGAATAGGTCAGGTCCACGCTCGGACTGCACCGGGCCGCGGCAGCGTAGTTATGCCCCGGCCCTTGCCCATGGCGTTGGATACGCTGTTGTAGGCGTGACGGTGACAAGGATGAAGGTTGAACCTAGATCCGGCAGTTTAACTGCCCTTGGAGTGCGTCTCGCTCGGTGCCCTGCAAGGCGCAACGAGGCGGCGTCGTGCTGCCGCCGGGATCACCGCCTTCGCGCCTGGCGGTCAAATCGATCCGAGTGATCCGCACACGAGTGGGCGTAAACTCACGAGCCTCGGAGGAGTTCGTCGACCGCGCTCTGGGGAAGATACAGGCCGTTCCCCACGAACGTGAAAATAGATGATTGGCGTCTTCCTTCGTCAGAAGTCTTTTTTGAACAACGACTTGCAGGCACCCGATCTGGCCGGAGACACGGATTCACCGTTCCCTGCAGGTCTTGCGGACAGCGGCGTCCGACGGCATGGCGCGAGGCGTCGCAGCTTCTGCTGTGCGCAGTGTCGGCGGCGCCTGACGCCGCGCTCGGTACGGTTCCCGGGCCGGCGGGTCTATCTGGGCGTGATCGTCGTGGTGGCCTCGGTGCGCCATACCGGGCATCGCCCCCAAGCGGACGCCTTGGCCGCGACGCTGGCGGTCCCGATCCGCACCCTGCGGCGCTGGCAGACGTGGTGGCGGGAGCAGTTGGGGCAGACCCCGCTGTGGTGCGGCGCGCAGGGGGCTTTGTGCCGCCGGTGGATCTGCAGCAGGCGCCGGGGAGTCTGCTCGTGCGCTTCCTCGGCGATGCCGCGGCCGCCCTGGTGGCGTTGCTGCGCTTTTTGAGCCCCTTGACACGGTCTTCACCCCGCCCGCCACCACCTCCCCGCGGCGGGCCACCCTGCCAGGCTGACCGACTCTGAGTATCCCATGACACACCCGCAACCACCGACCCTGCAACGGATCAACCTGCCGCCGCTGCCCGACGCCGCCGCCCTCGCCCTCATGGACGTTCTCAACGAGATCCTCGTCCAGGTCGAAGGCCACGACATCCACCAACTGCGTCGCGATCCAGACGCGCACGGCGCACACCGTCACCAATCATCTGCACTTCTGCCTGATGGCGACCACGCTGACCTGGATCTATGCCGATCGCTTGCAACAGACGCCCGTGCGTCGACATCAGGTCCGCGGTCGCTCCGCATTCGCCTTCTCCGATGTGCGCAGACTGCTCGCCGAGGCGGCGCTGCATCCGGATCGTCCGGCAAGGTCAGCGCAGACGATTCTGAGAATTCCATGTGAAATGATGTGAGCGACAACAGTCTGCCTCGGTTTCAGGCTGGCCCCGCTTTCCGGTGACCTTGCCTACCGCGCATCGACAAACCGCCGCGCAGGCGCCTGCCCCCAGCGCAGGAACATGACCGGGGTCAGCAGGGTGTCGAGCAGGGTCGAGGAGATGAGTCCGCCGAAGATGACGACGGCGACCGGGTAGAGGATCTCCTTGCCGGGTGCCTCGGGGCTGAGCAGCAGGGGCAGCAGCGCGAGGATAGTGGTCAGCGCCGTCATCAGCACCGGGGTCAATCGGTCCAGGCTTCCCTCGATGACGGTGGCGGGGCCGAAGGGGCGGCCCTCGAGCATCATCAGATCCAGATAGCGGTCGATCTTGAGGATGCCGTTGCGGGTGGCGATGCCGGCGAGGGTGACGAAGCCGACGAGGCTCGCGACCGAGAGTGTCTGACCCGCGAGCTGCAGTGCGATGACGCTGCCGACCAGCGCGAGCGGCACGTTGGCCAGGATCATCAGGGACAGGGCGGTCGAGCGATAGCGGCTGTACAGCACCAGGAAGATCAGCGTGAGCGAGACCAGCGACAGCAGACCGATCAAGCGGGTGGCTTGCTCCTGGGCCTGAAACTGGCCCTCCAGACTCAGGAAATAGCCCTCGGGCAGCGGCAGCTCGGCCATCACCCGGCGCACCTCGGGGATGAGGTTGGCGAGGTTGGTGCCGTCGCTGTTGGCGGAGACGACGATGCGACGCCGGCCGTTGTCGCGACTGACTTGGTTCGGTCCGTCGGTCTCCTCCACATCGGCGACGAGGCGCAGCGGTACGCGGCCGCCGGGGGTCTCGATCAAGAGTGCGCGCAGGCCTTCGGGCGTGCGGTCGGCGTCGGCGACACGCAGCACGACGCCGACGCGGCGGTTGTCCTCGATGATTTGGGCGACCTCCTTGCCCCCGACCAGGGTGGCGAGCGCATCGTTGACCGCGGCCGGGGTGATGCCGTAGGCCGCGGCGCGGGCATAGTCCACCCGGACCTGTGCCTGGGGGATGCGCACCTGCCGCTCGATCTGCAGGTCCACCAATCCAGGGGTGTCGGCAAGCCCCTGGCGCAGGGCCTTGGCGAGCGCGCGCAGGGTGTCCAGATCATCGCCGAAGACCTTGATCGCGATCTGGGCACGGATGCCCGACAGCAGATGATCCAGCCGGTGGGCGATGGGCTGGCCCAGGCTGACCGATGCCGGCAGCGGGGCGAGGCGGGCGCGGATATCGGCGAGGATCTCTTCGCGTCCGCGCTCGCCGCTCGCCCCGGTGGCGGGGACGAGGTCGACATCGATCTCGGAGTAATGCACGCCCTCGGCGTGCTCGTCCAGCTCGGCGCGACCTGTGCGCCGTCCGGTCTTGACCACCTCCGGCACCTGTCGGATCAGCGCCTCGGCCAAGGTGCCGACCCGATTGGACTCGGCCAGCGAGCTGCCCGGGTTGAGCAGGACATTGATCGTCAGGGTGCCCTCGTTGAAGGCCGGCAGAAAGGTCCGGGGGAAAAAAGGCACCGAGGCGACGGCAATCGCGACCGCCAACGCGGCGGTTCCAAACAGCAGCCGGGAATGCCGGAACGACCACCTGAGCAGACGCCGATCCGCCGCCTTGAGCCCGCGCACCAGCGCCCCGTCGCCGCGATCCATCAGCCGTGCGCGCGGCAGCAGCCAGGAGCAGAGCACCGGGGTTAGTGTGATGGAGACCAGCGTGCTGGCGAGGATCGCGACGATGTAAGCGATGCCTAAGGGCACGAACAGCCGGCCCTCGATGCCGGGCAGGGCGAACAGCGGGACGAAGACCAGGACGATGATCAGGGTCGAGTAGAGGATCGCCGAGCGGACCTCGATGGTGGCATCGGCGACGACCTTGAGCATGGCGAGGGTGTCCGTGCCCGTGTGGGCGCGCTGGCCGTCATTCGCCGTCTTCGCCCGCCATTCCCGCAGGCGCCGCAGCACGTTCTCGACCCCGACCACGGCGTCGTCCACCAGCTCGCCGATGGCGATGGCCAGCCCGCCCAGTGTCATGGTGTTGACCGAGAGCCCCATCCAATGGAAGACCAGCGCGGTGACCAGCAGCGACACCGGCAGTGCGGTCAGCGAGATGAAGGTGGTGCGCAGGTTGAGCAGGAACAGCAGCAACACCACCGAGACGATGATCGCGGCATCCCGCAGCGCCTCCTGCACGTTGCCGACGGATGCTGCAATGAAGTCGGCCTGACGGAACAAGACCTCGTGATCCAGTGTCCCGGCGGGCAAGGTCTCCCAGAGCGTTTCCAGGGCGCGCTCCACCTCGCGCGTCAGGGTCAGGGTGTCGGCCTGCGGCTGCTTCTGGACCGAAAGAATCACCGCAGGGCGCCCGTCGAAGCTCGCATCCCCGCGCTTGACCCGCGCACCCCAGCGGACCTCGGCCACCTGGCGCAGCAGCACAGGCGCGCCCTCGCGATGGGCGACGACGAGGTTGCGCAGATCATCGAGCCGCGTGGTGCGGGCGATGTTGCGGATCAGGTATTCCTGCGCCTGGCGTTCCAGAAAGCCGCCGCTGGTGTTGCGGGCGAAGCCCTGCACCGCGGTCTCGAGCTCGGCGAGCCTGATGTCCAGATCCCCGAGCATCCGCACGTCCGGGACCACCTGCGCCTGGCGCACTTCGCCACCGATCGGAATGACCTGGGACACGCCTGGGATCGTCAACAGGCGCGGGCGCAACACCCAATCAGCAAACTCCCGCACCGCCATCGGCGACGTCGCGTCGGCCCCACTGTCGTTGCCGTCGTTGCCGTCGTTGCTGTCTTTGCTTTCGGCCTCCGGCGCAAAGACCGCGACCAGCATGATCTCGCCCATGATCGAGGTCACCGGGCCCATGTGCGGGGTTACCCCCGGTGGCAGTTCCCCGCCGACCGTGGTGAGCCGCTCGGCGATCTGCTGGCGGTTGCGGTAGAGGTCGCTGCCCCAGTCGAACTCGACATAGACGATCGACAGCCCGATGCCCGACACCGAGCGCACCCGGGTCACACCGGGCAGGCCCTTGACCGCGGCCTCGATCGGAAAGGTCACCAGTTGCTCGACCTCTTCCGGCGCCATGCCTTCGGCCTCGGTCATCAGGGTGACCGTCGGCTTGTCCAGCGCCGGGAAGACGTCGATCGGCAGGCCGAGCGCCTGATAGCTGCCGTAACCGATCAGCACCAGGGCGGCGGCCAGGACAAGCAGCCGTTGCCGAAGACTGGTTTGGATGATCTGTCTGAACACGGGCGGGCCTCAGCGCACCTGACCGAGCAGCGCGGCGCCGTCGGAGACCACCCGGTCCCCTGCCGAGAGCCCGGCGCTCACCACGCTGTCGCCGGCGCCGAGCGCCCGGACCTGCACGCGCTGAGAGCGGAAGTGCTCCGGCTGGACATGCACCCAGACCAGCTCGGCGCCGTCCGGGTCGCGCTGGACCGCAGCGCTCGGGATGCGCAGGCCCCTGCTGCCGTGGAACATGGTGGCGACCACCGTCAGGGGTTGGCGCACGACGAGCTGGTCGGGTGGCCGTGGGCTGCCGGGCGTTTCGTCCGGCGGGTCGGGTTCGATCCGAAATTGAATCGGCAGGGCGTGGCCGCGCAACTCGTAGCCGCTGCCGAGCGGAGTCAGGCGCAGGATCCGGCCTTCGGCGGTCGTGGCGCTGGCCGAAGTGAAGTGGGTCGCATGATCGGTGTCGTAGAGCAGGGCCTCGACCAGCAGACGTTGCGGGTCGACGACCGTGAACAGGGTCTCGCCGCCGGCCACGATCTGCCCTGGCGAGGCGTTGCGCAAGGCCAGCACGCCGCCGACCGCGGCGGTCAGCGGCACCCGCGCGCTGAAGCTGTCGGCGATGGCCTGACGACGGGCGGTCAGACTCGCGTGCTCGGTCTCGGTCTCCTCCAGCTCCTGGCGCGGGGCGTTGTCGCCGAGCTGGCGCAGGCGGATCAGGTTGCGGGCCAGGTTCTCGATGCGCCCGTCGAGCTCGGCCACCTCGGCCTGCAGATCGGTGCGGTCCACTGCGTCCAGGATCGGGACGAGATAGGCCAGCACCTGGCCCTCTCGGATCGGCGCTCCGAGCAGCGGCAGACCCTCTTCCGGCAGCTCGATGCGGCCCCGCAGCGGCGCCTGCACCAGCGCACTGGCGTTCGGGTCCGGGATTACGTGCCCGGACAGGGTGAAGGTGTCCGGCCACTCGCCGGGCTCGGCGCGTGCGGTGCGGATGCCGAGCAGCCGTTGGGTCGGCTTCGGCACGAACAGGGTCCCGTCCGGCAGGCGGGCGGCGGCTTGCCCGGCGGCGGATGCGGCCGAAGGGGTCGGATCGCTGGCCGGGTCCGGGGCGCCATGGTCGTGCCCCTCGTGGGCGTGGACGGGTCCGACGGTGTCCAGCGCCAGCAGCGTCGTTGTCAGGAGCGCCAGCGGCACCATCGCTGTCGTGTTCGAGGAGGTTGAACCCTTCGTCGGGGTCTTCGGGCCTGATTGCTTGTTTGTTACGCCGCGGTCACGGTGGTCGCGCCACAACAGCAGGGCCAGACTGCAGAGAGCCAGCAGCACGACCGCCCCTTGCAGCAGCGGAACGGACGCGTACCAGGCCGGCGATCCAGCGTCCGTCTGGGCAGCGATGCCTGGATCGTCCGACACCACCAGGGTTCCCAACAGCAGATCGGCCAGCGTCGGCGACTCGATCGCGAAGATCAGGTCATGTCGGCCCGGCTCGGCCAGCGGACCCGGATCGAGCCTGTAGACGCCGTCGCCCTCGTGAGCCGCGTTGCCCTGCCAGGCCCCGCTCTCGACCTGCAGGACGGCGTCCTCGATCGGGCGGTTGGTCGCAAACTCATCCAGATAGACCGTCAGTGTTCCGTCTTCGAGTACGGCAACCAGCTCCAGATCCGCCGACTCGGCGGTGACCCGCGGCGCCAGGGTCGCGGTCACCGGGGCCGGCAACGGCGGACCGTGGTCATGGCCTTCGTGGGCCGAGAGATCGTTCGTGCCAAGGCCGACCAGCACGGTCGCGAGCAGGATCGGGAAGTAGGCCAGGGTTCTCTGCATGTCGTTGTCTCGATGGGCTCCCGAGTCGATGCTGACGAGCGAATCATGGCCGTCATCCCGACAAAAGGCACGCCTCGTGTCGGAATCCTGCGGAGCAAAGACGATCGCATCCCTCCGAAGAGGTTACCCGCAAGGATGGCGTGTGCTCGACCAGGGCGATAGCGACTCCCCCTCCTCTCGCGGAAGGGGCCGGAGGGAGGGGCAAAAAGGTGACTACCGACCCGGCGCCATCCGCCGGGTTGCCTTCGAGAGGCGGCCGGCGGGGCAAATCAGAAGAAGACAGTGTGGCTGACGTCTCCCGTCAGGACGCTGACGGCAAGATGACAAGGTTGTCATTCAATCGCCCGATCCATGCCATGTATTCATTTTTGTTTTCGACCGAAAATTCCTCGCTGCACGCTCTTTCCGTTCAGGTCTCGTTCAGGCTGTCTTGCGCATTCTGGATCCAACGACGGGATACAGCCGATCTTGTCGCCATTAATCCCTGACATGAGGGCAGGGCCGATTCGCCGGGAGAGGAAGCAGGACTTCAACTATCCCCGAGTCCACTCGATCCATCCAATACGCTGAATCAAACTAAGAGGGTAATCCGATGACCGACGCGACGTCCAAGCTCTTCCCCATCGCTCTTGCAGTCATCCTCGTCACGCTCGGCGGGGCCGCCTCGGCACAGACGAATTTCAATACCACTATCCAGGAAGGTTATATCAATACAAACGATACCTATCAGCGTGGCGGTTACAACGACAACGCGACCTACCAGGAAGGACGGGACAACGCAAATCGCGCCAAGCAGCGTGGGAACGAGAATTGGAATCAGACTGGTCAGTTCGGAAAGAACAATTACAACGAGACCAGTCAAGGTCCCATGGATGATTAGGGATCTGTTCAGTACGATCACTAACCTATAGGGCCGTCCAGCCGACACCCCGATGGGGTGTCGGGGGTGAAGTCCATCTACGCAACGAATGGTTATTAAGTATGAAAATCTCGATATTCTTGTTTGGTATCTTTCTGTTTATATTCGTATCTTTGGCGCAAGCCGATGGGAATCGCGACCGGACGCAGGGTCCCTGTTACAGTGTCAACATCCAGAACGATCAGGTCAATCAATCGGATGTTCAACAGGACTGCGATATGAACTTCAGCCGGACGGTGCAGGCGGGAACGGACAATCGGGCGTCGACGGTTCAGATCGGCGATGTGAACAACAACAAGGTTCGGCAGTATCAGTATGAGCATCCGAGGTACCGGATGTCCGGGGTGCGCGATTAGCCTTGGAGTCGGTCTTTGCTTCAGGTGTTCTGCGGCTTGGTGCAGGAGCACCAAGCATTGCATTAATTCGCGGGGGGTGCTTGCTGATGTTTTCGGCCGCGGGATTACGTGGCGCAGAGCGCCACGGGGCATGCGTGACACCCTGGGGAGCGGTGTCACGAGTCCCTGAAGGTTTGGGTGACCGATCCATTGAGCGTTGTCCTGCGAAGCGGTGTGAGGAGCAGCGTGTTTGCTTGGTCGTGCTTCTTCTTCAGGTCGAGCTTCTTTCGTTTAGCGGAGCAAGGTCAAGAACATGTCGAGCGCCATCTTCAAGCCATTTCCTTTAATTGCCTTTGGGCTGTCGGCTTTTCTGTGCGGTCCGGTCTTGTCGCAGGACACGACCAATACAACGTTTCAGGTGGGTAAGGTTAACATCAATCACACCCGTCAATGCGGGGATACCAACGACAATGCCACCTATCAAGAGGGCAAGGTCAATATCAATATGACTAGGCAGGGCTGCAACGACCGAAGGAGCGGGAATGGGCAAGGGAGCGGGGGCAAAGTCGATGGCGCACGCTTGGGTCACGGGCGCGCGACGCTGGCCGCGCAGGAGCGGTAGCGCGTGGGGCGCGACGGTCTGAAATCATGGCGACCCATGCAGCGCGCCGGATCGCAGGCGCTCGGGACGAACGACCGAGGTCGGGACTTCGGAACGGCGCCTGTCCCTTCTGGTTGACCAGCCCACGGGAGAAACCGATGAAGATCAAACGAATCAGTGCGAGAGCCGTGGGTCCGGGGTTGCTCGGCTTGGCTGTTCTGTCGATGAGCGTCGTGACGGGGTGCGCCGTTGCGCAGACCCACACGTCCGGCGGGTCGACGGCGGTGATCCAACAGAGCGGCGGCAGCCGTCCGGTCGAGTCGCAGGTGACCCGTGACCGAGACGGGCAGACCATCGTCACGCAGGACGGCCGCAACACGGACATCACCATTCAGCGAAACAGTGCGGGTGAGGTTTCCGGCACCGATGTCACCCACGGAATTCCGCAGGCGGAACGATTCCATCCGCCACCGAGCCGGGACGGCATCTGGTCTCCGTTTCCCGGAACCCGGGGAGATGTCGATGAGGCGCGAGGGACGTCTGGGCTGACGCAGGATGGCTTCAAGGCGCTGATGCTGGAGCGGATGCGCTGAATGGCGTTGTGGGTAGGATGGGTAGAGCGCAGCGAAACCCATTATTTCCGCGCCGCCGCTCGGATTGGGCGTCTGAGCGGTGAGGATGGGTTTCGCTGTCGCTCTACCCATCCTACATTTTTTGGTTGTTTTTAATCGTTCCTCAGCCGTCGGCGCATGTTGTGCTGTCTATCGACAGCACAACCTACTGATTTCGTTCTCTTACTCAATCGCCTTGTTCCCGGAAACCGCATTCAGAGGCTCCAAACGGCCGATTAGCTCCGCAGTGCTTGGGCGGTCGGAAGGTCGCCGGCCTGTGCAACCTTCTCCGGAGTGCCTTCGGCGACGACCCGGCCGCCCGCGTCGCCCGCCTCCGGCCCCAGATCGATGATCCAGTCGGCCTCGGACATGAGGTCGAGGTTGTGCTCGATGACCAGGACCGAGTGACCGGCGTCGACCAGACGGTGCAGCACACTGAGCAGGCGCTCGACATCGGCCATGTGCAGGCCGACGGTCGGCTCGTCGAGGACATAGAGGGTCGGGCGGGCGTGGCGTTGGGTCTTGATCGAATCGGGCGCGGGTCCCGGTCCTGGGGCAGGCGTCGATCGCGCCTTGGTCAGCTCGGTGACCAGCTTGATGCGCTGGGCCTCGCCGCCGGAGAGCGTGGGGCTGGGCTGACCGAGCTGCAGATAACCGAGTCCGACGTCCCGGAGCAGGGCGAGCGGGTGGTGGATGGCGCGGTGTGCGTGAAAGACACCCACCGCCTCGCCGACACTCAGGCGCAGGACTTCACCGATATCGAGTCCCTGATAGCGGACCTCGCGGGTCTCGCGATCGAAACGGCTGCCGCCGCAGACCTCGCAGGTCATGCGCACATCCGGCAGGAAGCTCATCTCCAGCTTCTGCACCCCCTGTCCTTCGCAGGCGCTGCAGCGCCCTCCGCTGGTGTTGAAGGAGAAGCGCGCCGGTCCCCAGCCGAGGATGCGGGCCTCCGAGGTGGCGGCGAAGAGTCGGCGGATCGGGTCCCAGAAACCGACATAGGTGGCGGGGCAGGAGCGCGGTGTCTTGCCGATCGGCGTCTGGTCGACCTCCAGGACGCGCGCGAGTCGCTGCCATCCGCTCAGACGCTTGCAGCCGATTAGGGCACCCTTGTCGGGGCGCGCCGCTGCCTCGCCCTCCTGCGCGAGCAGGTTGCGCAGGCTCTTGACCAGGACCTCGCGCACCAGGGTCGATTTGCCCGAGCCCGAAACGCCGGTGATGCAGACCAGTCGGGCGAGCGGGATGCGGACCTCGATATCCTGAAGGTTGTGCCGGCGGGCACCCGAGATCAGGAGCCAGTCGTCGCCCTTGGCCGTCGCGCGGACAGGCCGCGTGCGTCCCCGCGCGCGGGCGAGACAGCGCCCGGTAACGGAGGCCGGATCCTGCATCAGCTCGAGCGCGGTGCCGCGGGCGATGATCTCGCCGCCGCGCGTACCGGCGCCCGGTCCAAGGTCGATGACCTCGTCGGCGCGGCGGATGGTCTCCTCGTCGTGCTCGACCACCAGGATGGTGTTGCCCTTGGCCCGGAGCCGGTCGAGCCCGTTCAGAAGCAAGCGGTTGTCGCGCGGATGCAGGCCGATGGTGGGCTCGTCGAGGATGTAGCAGACGCCGCGCAGGTTCGATCCGAGCTGCGCGGCGAGCCGGATGCGCTGGGCTTCGCCGCCGGAGAGTGTGGGTGCGGCCCGATCCAGGGTCAGATAGCCGAGGCCGACCTCGGCGAGAAAGGCGAGCCGCTCGCGGACCTCGGCGAGCAGGTCATGTGCGATGGCGGTTTCGCGGTGGTCGAGTTGTAGACCGGCGACGAAGGCCCCGGCCTGCTCGACGGTCAGGGCCGAGAGGTCGGCGATCGAGCGTTCGCGAAAGCGCATCGCGAGCGCCTGCGGGTTGAGGCGTGCACCGTGACAGCTCGGGCAGGGCTGTGACTCGACCGCGTCGGCCTCCTGCCATTGATCCTCTTCGCCCGACTGCTCCCCGTCGAAGCCGCGCAGCGCAAGGCCGGTGCCGAAGCAGTCCCCGCACCAGCCCTGTTTCGAGTTGAAGCTGAAGAGCCGCGGGTCCGGCTCGGGCAGGGCGATCCCGCAGCTCGGGCAGGCGCGTCGGGTCGAGTAGGGCGTCTCGGCGCCCCATGTCCCGTCGACGACATCCACGACGCGGATCGCGCCCTTGCCGAGATCCAGGGCATGATCCAGGAGTGCGCGCAGCGCGCTTTCCTGCTCGGGCCGGATCGCGATCTCCCCGACCGGCAGATCGATGCTGTGCTCGCGATAGCGGTCGAGCCGCGGCCAGTCGCGGGTCTCGATCGGCTCGCCGTCGACCCGCAGGACAAACCAGCCGTGGCGCACGGCCCAGTCGGCCAGCTCCTTGTAGATGCCCTTGCGGGCGATCACCAAGGGGGCCATGAGTGCGACGGCTTTGTCCACGTGATCGTGCTGGATCCGATCCAAAATGGCGTCCCGGCTCATCGGCTCGATGGGCACGGCGCAGGTCGGGCAGGTCTGGATCCCGAGCCGGACGTAAAGCAGACGCAGATAGTGGTGGATCTCGGTCAGGGTGCCGACCGTGCTCTTGGCCCCGCCGCGACTGGTGCGCTGCTCGATGGCGACGGTGGGCGGGATGCCGAGCACGGCATCGACATCCGGCCGTGCGGCGGGCTGGACGAACTGGCGGGCGTAGGCGTTCAAGGATTCCAGGAAGCGACGCTGGCCCTCGGCAAAGAGGATGTCGAAGGCGAGCGTGCTCTTGCCGCTGCCCGAGACGCCGGTGATGACGGTGAAGCTGTCGCGCGCGATCGTGAGGGACAGATCCTTGAGGTTGTGCTCGCGGGCGTGGATGATCTGGATCCCCGCCGGGATCGGTGCGGTAGGCGTGGAATCTGTTGCCACGGAAGCACAGGGAAGGCACGGAAAAGGGCTGTCCTCCACCGACCCGGCCAGAATCGACGACTCTCCCGAAAACGCTTCTTCGTTCCGTGTCTTTCCGTGTGCTTCCGTGGCAAAAATGCTCTTGGTATTCAGGCCGTGCAGATGCTCGGCCAAGGCCCGCCCCGTGTGGCTCGTTGGATGGGCGGCGATCTGCTCGGGCGTGCCGCAGCAGACCAACTCGCCGCCCGCCTCGCCGCCCTCGGGCCCAAGGTCGATCAGCCAATCCGCGGCGCCGATCAGGTCGAGATTGTGCTCGATGACGAGGAGCGAATGGCCCTTGTCGAGCAGGCGCCGGAAGGCGTTCAGCAGGACCGCGACATCGGCGAAGTGCAGCCCGGTCGTCGGCTCGTCGAGCAGGAAGAGCAGGCCGCCGTCGCGTGCCTTGCCCCGGCCCGATTTGGCGAGATGGCCGGCGAGCTTGAGCCGCTGGGCCTCGCCGCCCGAGAGTGTCGGCACCGGCTGGCCGAGTCGCAGATAGCCGAGCCCGACCGCGATCAAGGGCTCCAGTGCGCGTTTCAGATCGGCGTCATTGGCGAAGCAGTCGAGTGCCTCGGTCGCGGTCATCTCCAGCACGTCGGCGATCGAGCGTCCGGGCTCGCCGGGCCGGCCGTCGATCTCGACCTCCAGCACCGGCCCGCGATAACGCCGGCCGTTGCAGTCCGGACAGCGCAGATAGACATCGGCGAGGAACTGCATCTCCAGATGCTCGTAGCCGTTGCCGCCGCAGGTCGGACAGCGTCCGGTGCCGCTGTTGAAGCTGAAGGTGCCGGCGGTGTAGCCGCGCTCCTTGGCGAGCGGCAGGGCGGCGAAGCGTTTGCGCAGCACGTCGAGCGCACCGACATAGCTCGCCGGGTTCGAGCGCGAGGTCCGCCCGATGCTCGATTGATCGAGCAGCACGACGTCGGCGATCAGGTTGTCCCCGTCGATCCCGGCGTGCTCCCCCGGCGGCTCGTCGGGATGGCCCTTGCGCTGGCAGAGTGCGTTGTAGAGCACCTCCTGCACCAGGGTCGACTTGCCGGACCCCGAGACGCCGGTGATCACGACCAGACGGTGCAGCGGGATCGCGACATCGATCCCCTTGAGGTTGTGGGCGCGTGCGTCGCGGATGCGGATCCGGGGGCCGTCGGGTGCCGGCGGATTGGGCGGATGGCCGTCGGCGATCTGTCGCCGGCCCGCCAGATAGTCGCCGGTGAGCGATCCGGGCGTGCGGACCAGCTCAGCCGGTGGCCCCTCGAAGAGGATGCGTCCGCCTTGCTCGCCCGGTCCGGGGCCGATGTCGATGATCCGATCGGCGGCCCACATCACCTGCTGGTCGTGCTCCACGACCACCAGCGAGTTGCCCTGGTCGCGCAGGCGTCGCAGGATGGCGACAACCCGGTCCATGTCGCGCGGATGCAGGCCGATACTGGGTTCGTCCAGCACGAAGAGCGCGTTGACCAAGGTGCTGCCGAGCGCCGTGGTCAGATTGATGCGCTGCACCTCGCCGCCCGAGAGGGTGCGCGACTGGCGGTCCAGGGTGAGATAGCCGAGCCCGACCTCGCAGAGATAGCGCAGGCGCGAGCGGATGCCCTCGATCAGCAGATCCAGCGCCGGGTCCAGCGCCAGCGCGTCGCAGAAGTCGCGGCAGGCGCTCAAGGGCAGACGCATCAGGTCATGGACGCAGAGACCGGGGAGGGCTTGCCAGGTCGCCTCGTCCATGCCGATGCGCCCGTGTCGGAAGCGGCGCTCCGGCGGCAGGGCGCGATCCGCGAGCGCCTTGTCCCCGACCCGCCAATCCAGCGCCTCGTCGGTGAGTCTGGCCCCGTCGCAGGCGGTGCAGACATCGTAGGCGCGGTAGCGCGAGAGCAGGACGCGCACATGCATCTTGTAGCTGCGCCCTTCGAGCCAGGCGAAGAAGCGGCGCAACCCGTACCAGACCCCGGCCTCCCACTCGCCGTCGCCCTCGATGATCCAGGCGCGGTCGGCATCCGTGAGGTTGCGCCAGGGCAGGTCGGTCGGGATGCCGCGGCGGTGCGCAAAACCCATCAGATCTTCCTGGATCTCCGAGTAGCTGTCGGACTGGATGGGTTTGATCGCGCCTTCGAGCAGTGATTTCGATGGATCCGGCACGACCAGTGACCAGTCGATCCCGATGGTGCGCCCAAAACCCCGACAGGTCGGACAGGCACCGACAGGGGAGTTGAAGGAGAAGCGGCTCGGCGTCGGATCCGCATAGGCGATGTCGCAGTCGGCGCAATGCAGATCGGCCGAGAAGCGCCAGGGCGGGCCGGGCTGCCGATCGGCGTCGAGCGGATAGACCCGGATGCGCCCGTGACCGCGGGCCAGCGCCGTCTCCAGGGCCTCGATCGCGCGGCCGCGGTGCTCGGCGGTCAGACGCAACCGATCTTGAATCACTTCGACGGCGGTCGCGTCCTCCGACAGGATCCGCACATAGCCCTGTTGGGCGAGCAGTGTCTTGACGGCCTCGACGTCCAGTGATGCCGGAACCGGCACGCCGAAGGCGATCGAGACGTTCCGGTCGACCGCCTCCGGCAAGGCGACCAGGTGTTCCCAGATCCCCTCGGGCGTGTCGCGCCGAACCTCCCGCCCACAGCCCCGGCAGAAGAGTCTGGCCGTGCGCGCGAAGAGAAGCTTCAGATGGTCGTTCAGCTCCGTCATGGTGCCGACGGTGGAGCGCGAGGTCCGCACCGGATTGGTCTGGTCGATGGCGATCGCGGGCGGGATGCCCTCGATGCGGTCGGCCGCCGGTCGGTCCATCCGATCGAGGAACTGACGCGCGTAGGGCGAGAAGGTCTCGACGTAGCGACGCTGTCCCTCGGCATAGAGTGTGTCGAAGGCGAGCGATGACTTGCCGGAGCCCGAGACGCCGGTCACGACGATTAGCTCGCTGAGCGGCAGATCGAGATCAATGTCCTTGAGGTTGTTCTGGCGCACGCCGCGCAGACGGATCCGATCTCCTTGCCGACTTGGATCTCTCATGAGCGTGCCGACTCGGCCTAATTGCCGGAGATCTCGCTGAAGGCGAAGACACGGTTGCGTCCGGCGCGCTTGCTGGCATAGAGCGCCTCGTCAGCGCGGACCATGAGGTCGTCGACCTCGGTGGCCATGCTCGGATAGGTCGCATAGCCGATGCTGACCGTCGTGGTCACCGCGTCCCTCCCGGTGTCGATCAGGGTGCTGGCGACCATCGTGCGAATCCGCTCGCCGGCCTCCCGCGCCGCTTGCTCCGTCGTATCGGGCATCAGCAGGATGAACTCGTCGCCGCCGTAGCGTGCGACTAAGTCCGCGCTGCGGATGCTTCGGCGGATCCCGTCGGCCACGGCACGGATGACCTGGTTGCCGACGCCGTGCCCGTAGCGGTCGTTGACCTCCTTGAGGTTGTCCGCGTCGACCATCATGAGACCGAACGGGCGGTCACGCATCACGGCTGACTCTTTGTGCCGGTCGAGTGCCACCGAGAAGGCACGCATGTTCGGCAGTCCGGTGAGCTCGTCGGTCTCCGAGAGGCGTTGCACGAAGAGACGCGAAAAGCTCATGTCGGAGGCGATCAGGGAGGTGACATACGCGACCAAGGCGACTGGCGCAAACAGCAGCATCAGACCGCTGAAGGTCGAATAGGTGAAGAGATCTGTCCCCGCGACGGTGTATCCGGCGAAGAGATAGAAGCTGGCGATGAGGGCCACCTCGAGGAGCGTGATCAGCTTGCCGAGCGTGAGGGCGCTGAAGACGATGACCAGGAGGAAAAGGCTGATCAGCGGGCTGTCGACCTTGCCCGTGTGCCAGACCACGAAGGCGGTGAAGGCCAGCATGGCCCAAGTCTCGATCGTAAGCTTCCAGCGCGCCGGCAGGGTGAAAAGGTTCAGGTAACGAAAGCCCAAGATGAAGACGGCGAAGATCGTGATCGCGGCAACGATCCCCAGGGTCTGCTCGACGGGCTCGTCCGGGAGCACCAGATAGACCAGCACGAGCACCAGCAACAGCCATTCGATTTCCGCCAGGGTTCGATTGAACCCCCGCAGCTCGATGGGGTCAGGCAAGGCGGCATCCCTCTTCTTCATGTCTGAAGGCCCCGGCGACGGCACGTTTGGCTCGTGATGGTTGCGATGGTTGCGCGGTCTCTATTCTAAGCCGATCCGGACCGGGCCTTCTCGAATGTGCGGCACATTGCGTTCGACCGGTCTCGACTGCTCGGGTCCGAGCGCGCATGTTCGGCGCGGCCGGAGGGGAGCGCGCTGATTTCCCTGAAAACTCGATTGTCATTCCGCGTCGCGGCACGCTTGCCCGAGACTTGTGCTTGGCTCGGCTGCCCCTAGATTACCAGCGTCGGGTGAAGCGAGCCGATCGCTCGCCGAACCCATCGTCCCGACCCAACCCAAATCGATCGAGGATCTATGCCGATGTCCATGCGACTCTCCGCTCTCGCCACCGCTGCTCTCCTGGGTGCCATGCTGGTTGCCGGCTCCTTCATGACCGCCCATGCGGGTGAAGGCTGTACCAAGGACAAGAACAAGGACAGCGGAACCGCAACCGCCTTCCCGACCGTCATCCAGCAGCTCTAGACTGCGTCCGGTGCAATGAAAGCCGGTCGAGGTGCGATGACTCCCTCGCCTCGATCGGCGACGTCGCCGAGACGCAGTCTCGAAATTTTTATCTTCAAAGTTATTGAACCGCGTCGCTCCAACCGCTTAAAGTGAGTCCGACCACGACACAAGCTCCACCCCGCGCATATCCTGCCAAAACACGGTTCAAGCTAGAACCGACTCCGGATGTACTTGAGTGCCCGACTGATCGACAGCTCAATGTTTGAGGGACCGTTACGGATGACGAACAACTCGCGATTCTTATCGTCGTGCAAAAAGGTCGGCGTGTCCGCACGCTCGCACTCGACCGCTCCTACGCGACGACCCTGCAGATCGTAGAGATCGAAGCGCACGAACCGCGCATACTCGGCCCCGATATGGTGGTTCAGCAGGTTCTTGAAGTGCAGTCTGCATTTGTCTTCGTTCTCGAACTTGTCGGCCCCCAAGCCCAGCACGGTTCCGTCGTCCGACACGCCGAGCAACAGGATCCCGCCTTCCGAATTCAGAAAGGCTGCGACGGCCTTGAGCCAAGCCATCTCGATCTCACGTCCCGTCACCTTACTGTGCAGGTTCATGCGCATGGTGGACTTAAACTCCAGATGCGTACCTTCTCCCGAGGCGATCAGCTCGCGCAGATCATCCTCGGCGCAACGCCGGTCGATGCTGAGCTTGGGCATTTCGCGCAGTTGGCGGTGATATTTGCGCACCACGAGCGTCGTCATGACGAGGCTCGCGACCAGGATGCCGAGCACGGTGAGGGCGACGATATGCCACCGGCTCCGGAGGATCGCGAGGGTCTCGGAGACAGGCAGCACCACGCCCGCCCAACCGCCCGAGAGGTCGTCGGTCAGTGGTCTGAAGCCGCCCCACCACTGAACCCCCGAGCTGGTGAAACGGATCAGGCCCTGTGACGGTCGATCCGCCAGGTTCCAGGCCGACACGGCATCGAATGCCAGGGGGCCGCCGGGTGTCAGATGGGCCGAGAAGAACCCGCTGGACTGCTCCGGATCCGGTGATCTCGCGTTGTCCTCGGGAACATAGACGCCGCCGGCGCCGCTGAAGAGAAAACCGCGTCCTTCGGCAGCGACGGCGTGTCGCTCGATGCTCTCCACGATCGTCTGGATGGTGACGTCCAGCGCGGTCACCCGAAGCTGCCCTGACTGCATCCAACCCAAGGATGCCGTGAGTCCGGGGACCTGGGTCGATTCAAAAACATAGGGTCGCGTCCAGAGCAGGGTGCCGGGTCGGTCGGCCGCCGCGCTGAACCAGGGGCGCGTGAGCGGGTTGTGCTCGCTCGCCTCGTCGCGCGACTCCTGCGGACGCAGCTCGGCGTCCCAGCGGGTGATTCGAACCGGCTGTCCCGTTCCGGAGTCGCGCACGCGACTGAGCCAGCCGTCGCCGTCGCGGCGCAGAAAGTACTCGGCGCCGTCGCCCATGGCATCGATCGCGCCTGCGATCTGGCCCATGTGCGCGAGGATCGGGGTCAGGCGTTGATTCAAGGCCCCCTCGTCGGCCGGGGTCAGACCAGCGGCGGCGAGACCGTCGCGAATGATCAGGAGCTGCTGCTCGACCGGCACCAAGAGACCGCGAACCTCGTCGCGAACCAATGCGGTTGCGGCCTCGATGCGGCTTTCGGCCAGATCCTCCTTAATGAGGTTGATCAGGAGGATATTGATGGCGACCAATAGGCCGACGGTCAGGAGCACCAGCAGCACGAGGTCGCGCAGGAGCCGCGAGCGGACTGGACCCGAGGAGGTCCGCAACAAGGAAAATGGCGTCATGGGCAGGCTTAGAAGCGGCTCAAAATTAAGTAAAGCAACTCGACGAGAGAAGGTCTTTGCCACGGTTATCGTTGTCGTTGTCGTAATCGAGAACAACAACGACAACGACAACGACAACGACTACGACGATTCGGTGCTCGACCTATTTCCGACACGTGACGTCTTTTCCCGAGAGGTGGTAAGGCGTTTGGAATCCGGCGACATGCAATCACGCGAAATATCCCTGTCCTGTGGTTATAGTAACCCCGGCCGCACGGGGTGATCTCGTCCTCAGGTCGTGCGGAACACGGCGACGCGACATGTCGACCGATCCTCCAGGCAAAGAGACAGGAGATGCCGATGTCCGAGATTCACTACGACGCTCATCCCTCGATGTTGCGAATTCGTCCTTTTTCGACCCCATTGATGATCATCCTGTTGTTGGCGGGGATCCTGTTCGCCGTGATGGGTCCTGCATTGATCCCGGTTCCACTGCCCGAGCCGCTCGATGAGCAGATCGTCAAGATCTCGGGGCTCGTCGTCGCCGGACTCGCCGTGCTGCAACTGTGCGTCTGGTGGTTGGCCACCCGCTCCGACCATCTCGTCATCCGCGACGACGAGCTGGTCTGGACCCACGGTCTCCTCAGCAAGAGCTACACCGAGATCAAGCTCTCCTCGGTCCGCACGGTGCGACTCCATCAAAGCCTCCTGCAACGCATCCTGAACGCCGGCGACATCAAGATCTACACCTCCGGCGACGATCCTGAGCTCATCGTCCGCGGCCTGCCGAACCCGAATCGACTGCGCGAGCTCATTAAGCGCAACTGAACCGCGTTCGGGGCTCATGTGCGGTTTGGGGCCGGTTTCAGGCGGTGAGGTCACCAGCGACGTCGTCCCTGACGCGGTTCAGAATAAAAAATGAAAATTCTGAACGCCGTCTCCCGTGCCGGTGGTCGATCCACTAACCACTAACCACTAACCACTAACGCGCCGGAGCAGGACCTGGGTCAGCAAGGCGACCGGTCGTCCGGTCGCGCCCTTCTCCTTGCCGCTCAGCCAGGCGGTGCCGGCAATGTCCAGGTGTGCCCAGCGGTAGGCCTTGGTGTAGCGGGCGAGGAAGCAGGCGGCGGTGACGGCGCCTGCTTCGCGACCGCCGACGTTGGCCATGTCTGCGAAGTTGGTGTCGAGCTGCTGCTGATAGTCGTCCCACAAGGGCATCCGCCAGGCGCGATCGGCGGCGGCTTGGCCGGCCGCGATGATCTCTTCGGCGAGATGATCGTCGGCGGTGAAGAGGCCGGATGCGTGCTTGCCCAGGGCGATGACGCAGGCGCCGGTCAGGGTGGCCAGATCGATCACCAGCTCCGGGTCGAAGCGCTCGCTGTAGGTGAGGGCATCGCAGAGGATGAGTCGGCCTTCGGCGTCCGTGTTGAGGATCTCGATGGTCTGGCCGGACATGCTGGTCACGATGTCGCCGGGTTTGTTGGCATCGCCGTCGGGCATGTTCTCGGACGAGGGCACGACGCCGACCAGGTTGATCGGCAAGCCCAGCTCGCAAACCGCAAGCATGGTCCCGAAGACACCCGCGCCGCCGCACATGTCGTATTTCATCTCGTCCATGTCGGGGGCCGGTTTGATGGAGATGCCGCCGGTGTCGAAGGTGAGGCCCTTGCCGACCAGCGCGATCGGCTTGGCGTCGGCCTCCCCGCCGCGGTAGTGCATGACGATGAGCTTGGCCGGCTGGCGACTCCCGCGCGAGACTGATAGAAGGGCGCCCATCTTCAGCTCCTCCATGTCGGCCTCTTCGAGGATCTCGGTCTCCAGCCGCTCGTAGCGCTCGCCGAGCTCCAGGGCCTTCTCGGCGAGATAGGTCGGTGTGCAGATGTTGCCGGGGAGGTTCCCAAGCTCCTTGGACAGGGCCATGCCGGCCGCGATGGCGCTGCCGTGTCGGATCGCCTGCTCGGCGCTCTGCGCAACGGCCTTCTCGGAGAGCCAGACGTCGAGCCGCTTCAGCGGTGTCTTGGGTGCCTGTTTGTCGTCTTTTTTGGTCAGGGTGTAGCGGTAGGTCTTATCCTCGGCGGTGATGACGAGGTCGCGCACGGCCGCATAGAGGTCGAGCCCGTCCGGACCGAGCTCGGGCAAGGTGCAGAGCGCGGCACCCGCATGGGTCTGCTGGAGTGCCGCCACGGCGCCGACCAAGGCCTTGCGATAGTTGTCGCGCCCGAATTCCTTGTGTTTGCCGCATCCGACCACGAGGACCCGCTCGCTTGCCAGACCGGGCAGGTCGTACAGCATGAGGGTGCCACCGACGCGACCGTCCATGTCGCCCTTTTTCAACAGCTCGGACAGGCGCCCGCCGGTGGCGAGATCGAGCGTGGCGGAGGGTCCGGCGAGCTTGCGCCCCTCGAAGATCCCGATCAGGATACAGGGCGTCTTGAGTTGAGCGATCTCGCCGGTCTTGATTCTGAATTCCATCGTCGGACTCCTGTTGGAGGGCCTGGGTGAGAGCGGGTTCGTGCCGGTCGGGCGCGGCGCGGCGCGCTGCCGATGGTCAACCGCCTACGGATCTGGTGCTTTTGATGTCGAATGACGAGTCTACCGGAAGAAACTGTTCGGTCGAAGCCCGCACGCTCGAGGCGCTCGGGCGTGATGCGTCCTCTGCGCATCGCCGAGGCGATTTCCTCGCGTGGGCAAGCGCCGCCCGGGTCGCGGGTTCGGGTCGGACCTCATGATCATCCTCGAACGCTATCTCGCGGGCGCGGTCATCGGGGGCACGCTGCTCACGCTTGCGGTCCTGTTGCCGCTCCTCGGCTTTTTTATCCTCGCCGACGAGATCGACGCCGTCGGGGTCGATGGTTACGGCTTGGCGGATGCGTTGGTGTTCGTCGCGTTGAGCCTGCCGCGCTATGCCTATCAGGTCTTCCCTATCGCGACCCTCATCGGCGCCTTGATCGGCCTCGGGGCCTTGGCGAGCCGCTCGGAGCTGGTGGCGATGCGGGCCGCCGGCTTCTCGGTGGCGCGGATCATTCGGGCCGGTCTGCTCGGCGGTCTGCTGCTGGCGGTGCTTGCGGTGGTCGTCGGGGAGGTCGTCGCGCCGGTTGCGGAGCAGCGTGGCCTCGAGCTGCGTCGCCAAGCGCTCTCGGGCGACGTCACCCAGCAGACGCCTTACGGTTTTTGGGCGATCGACGGTCGTGCCTATGTCAACATCCGCGAGATCGCCTCGCCGACGCGTCTGCGCGACATCTTTATCTACCAGGTGGACGCGGATGCAGGCTCCCTGGTCGCAACCCACGCGGCCGGTGCGCGCTACAGCGAGGCCGGTTGGGTGCTGGAAGACATCGCGCGCAGCCGCGTGACCGCGGCCGGGGTCGAAGTGGAGCGCACGGAGCGGGCCGCATGGAGCTCGATGCTGGATCCGGGGCTGCTCAAGGTGGTGGTCGTGGATCCGCAGGTGCTCCCGGTTTGGGGACTCTACAAGTACATCCGCTTCATGACGCTCAACAAGCAGGATGCCGGACCCTACGAGGTGGTCTTCTGGGGCAAGGTGCTGCACCCGATCCTGACGCTTTCGATGATCTTCGTGGCGATTCCGATCATCCTCGGATCGGCACGCACCACGGGACTAGGTCCGCGCATCTTCATCGGCGTCTTGGTCGGTATCCTCTATTATCTGGTTAGCCGGACCTTTGCATTCGTCGCGCTGCTGTTCGGGTTGAACCCGCTGGTCGCGGCGATCATGCCGCCGCTGTTGTTCATCACCGGGGCCTTGTTCATGCTGCGTCGGGTGGGCTAGTGGAGCAGTGCATCAGGGGGTCTTCCCGGATCGCAGCAGCATGACCAGCCGAGTCTGCGATTGGCGGTCGTGCCAGGCCAGACCGTCACGATCGATCAGGCTCCACCAGAGGCCGAGTCCGGCCGGCAAGAGGCTCAACGCGGCCCAGCCGAAGCGCTTGAGTGCATCGCCTGTGTTCAGGTTCTCGCCGTCGTCGCGGATGACGCGAAACCGCCATGCGCGCATACCCAGGGTCTGACCGCCGTGGGTCCAGAAATAGACGTAGAAGGCGCAGATGACGATCGCCAAGTAGACCTGCATCAGGGCCAGATGAACCGGATGCTCGTTCGGCGAGGCGCCCGTGAGGCTGGTGTAGGGGATCACGACCAGCAGGACGGCGAACATCAGAACGCCGAGCAAGAGTACGCTGTCATAGAGCAGGGCCCCGATACGGCGCAGCAGCGAAGGGGTCTTGGCAAGGCTGATATCGAGGTCCATGGTGTCCTTAAACCGCGCCCGGCGCGGTATGCGATGTTTTTGGATGGGATCGGCCCCGGCAGACTTGACGAGCGATGGAGCCGGCGCGGTTTATGATGCGTTGATTCGTTCTTCACTTAAACCGCGTCAGTCAGGCGCCTGTTCTTATCCGCGAGGGCGGCCCCTGCTTAACGTCGGTTTTGATACTCCGGACGCGGTTTAATGCGGTTCTCCGTAAAATCCATCCTGTTCGTCCTGTTGCGGCGCGTACCCATGCCCGTGATCGCGATCCTGGTCGGCCTTGCCGTGGGACTTGCGGTGTGGGGGCTTCTGGATCAGGTACAGAGCCGTCAGGTCGACAAGATCTTCGAGCAGGAGCTCCAGGCGCAGCTCGATCAGCGTGCACGCGAGAGCCTGATTCGCTTCGACCGTTATCTCTCCAATTATGGGGCGACCACGCGCCTGCTCGCCAACCATCGGCGCCTTTCCGAATATCTCGAGCCGCTGTTCTGGTTCGAGGACGACACTGCCGTTCCTGTCGTCTATAAGGAGTTTCGTCCGCATTGGCTCCCGGATTTCTTCGAGCGCGAGGCACTCAGTGCTCCGAGTCATGTGCTGCTGACCGACCCGCAGGGTCGGGTTCGAGAGGTCTTTCAATCCGGCAACGATCCGTTGCCCGAGGAGATCTCCGCCCGGATCCCGACGCGCTTGCTCAATGTGCGTGACGTGCGCTCGGTCATCGAGCGATTCGACGATAAACTCTACTTGCTCGGCAGCGATGCTGTCGAGGATGCCGGCGGTTATGCGATGGGACATCTGGTGGTTCTGGTGCCCGTGGACGACGCCTTTCTGGCCTCGTCCCAGCGCGGCGTCTATGTCGGGCGCGCCGCGGTGGCCTTGGTGGACGGGGCCGACCAGCGAATCGTCGCGAGCGTCGACTCCGAGATGCTGACACCCGGAAGTCTGCTCTCGGACTGGTCCGGGAGCTACCTGGTCACCTCCCAGTCCATGGCGGAGTACGAGGGTTCGGACTCGAACGTCTTGTTTGCGACCTTTGTCCCGCATGCCGCGGTCGAGAAGATGTCGCGGCATGTCCGCATCTTCGAGCGCCGGCAGCGCGGGATCGCCGCCGCGGTCTACATACTGGTGTTCACCGCGGTCATCTATCTGGTGTCGTCGCGGCTGAACGCGGTGCTGAAACGCATGACGCGCTTCTCGCAGCGTGCGCTCGGTATTCCGGAGCCCGGGTTTCATCGTGGCGGCAATCAATTGCTATTGCTCGAAGAATGGATCCAGCATTTCACGCAACTGGTGCTCAAGGCGCGCGAAGAGATGAGCATCAAGCATCAGGCGGAGATGCGCGAGAGCGAGGCGCTCAAGGCGGCCGTCATGGAGGCGTCGCTGGATGCGATCGTGACGCTCGATCACGGCGGTCGGATCATCGAGCTCAATCCGTCGGCGGAGCGCATGTTGGGGCTCGATCGCGGCGAGGCCGCGGGGACCGTCTTTGCCGAACGTTTTCTGCCCGAGATCGCACGCCCCGCCTTTCAGCGGCTCCTCGACCGCTCGCGCCACCTGCACCGCGAGCCGCAGGGTCGCGGCGAGCTGGTGGCGCTGCGCTCGGATGGCTCGGAGATCCCGGTGGAGATCTCGATCGTGCCGATCGACCTGGAGTCCGAGCGCTTCTACACGCTCTACATCCACGATATTACGGCGCGCAAGCAGGCCGAGCGCGAGATCAAGAGCCTTGCGCGGTTCGCCAGCGAGAGTCCGAACCCAATCCTGCGGGTGACGGGCGACGGCCTGATCGTGTATGCCAATCGAGCCAGTCGCCCCTTGCTGCAGGCTTGGGGTGCGGACCCGGGAGAGTGTCTGCCGGAGGATTGGCGCGATGAGATCGCCGTGGCGCTCGACAGTGGCGAGCCCCAAGAGCGGGAGCAGGAGATCGCGGGCCAAGTCTATTCGCTGCTGTTCGCACCCATCCGGGATCTCGGCTATCTCAACATCTATGCCCGCGACATCACCGCGGTGCGCCGCGCCGAGCAGGAGGCTCGCCAACATCAGGCCGAGCTGGTGCATGTGTGCCGACTCAGCACCATGGGCGAGATGGCCACCGGCATGGCGCATGAGCTCAACCAGCCGCTCTCCGCGATCGTCAACTATGCCAACGGTTGCAGTCGCCGCCTGCAGAACGCCTCGTCGAAGACCGAGGACTTGGTCGGCGCCATGGGTCAGATCACGGTGCAGGCGCAACGTGCAAGCGAGATTATTCGTCGCCTGCGCGCACTGGTCGGCAAGCAGCCGCCAATCCGCACCGATGCCGATCTCAATCATCTGGTGCGAGAGGTATGCTCCTTCGTCGAGTTCGAAACCACGCGGATGGCGCTGCAGATCGAGCTGGATCCCGGCGCGCATCCGATTCCCGTCAATGTCGACCTGGTACAGATCGAGCAGGTGCTGTTGAACCTGGTTCGGAACGCGATCGATGCTCTGCAGGAGTCGCCCGAGGAGCGTCGCCGTCTCTGTATCCGGACCCTGGTGGCGGGGGATCAGGCCATTGTGGAGGTCGAGGATACCGGCCCCGGCATTACTGCAGAACGCATCCTGCACCTCTTCCATCCCTTCTTTACGACCAAGGAGGGCGGCATGGGCATGGGTTTGGCGATCAGCCAGACCATCGTGGAGAATCACGACGGCCGCATCTGGGCCGAATCCGAGCCCGGAACGGGCTCGACCTTTTACGTCTCGCTGCCGCTCGCGCAGGCCGACACGCCCGACGCGGCGGACGCTGGTAAATCCGAGCTCCTGGAGAGCCTGACATGACCACCGACGCAACCGTCTTCGTCGTCGACGACGACCAAGCCATGCGAAACTCGCTGCAGTGGCTGATCGAATCCACCGGCATGTCGGTCCAGACCTACGAGTCGGCCGACGTCTTTCTCGCGAGCTACTATCCGGGGCGTGCGGGCTGTCTTCTGCTCGATGTTCGGATGCCCGGGATGAGCGGTTTGGAGCTGCAGAGTCACCTCGCGCGCGAGGGTTATCGTCTGCCTGTCATCCTGATCACCGGACACGGCGATGTTTCGATGGCGGTCAAGGCGATGAAGGCGGGGGCGGTCGACTTCATCGAAAAGCCGTTTCACGACGAAGACCTGCTGCGCAGCATTCGGCGCGCGCTCGACTACGACCAGAGACACCGTGCCGACCAGGCGGCACGGGCCGATATCGCGACGAGGCTCGCCGAGCTGACGCCGCGCGAGCATGAGGTCATGGCGATGGTCACCGACGGCAAGTCGAACAAGGACATTGCCGCCGCGCTCGGCGTGAGCGCCAAGACGGTCGAGGCCCACCGCGCCCGTGTCATGGAGAAAATGCGGGCTGACTCGCTTGCCGAGTTGGTGCGGATGGCCCTGATTGCCTCGGCGGAGGGCCCGGCGACACGCTGAATGCCGCGTTGGGCCGGGAGTGAGTCAGGGGTCGGGGCCGGCTTTGAGCCCGTCGAAGCCGGGTTTGCTCAGAAGTCGTCGGGGCCTCAAAATGGTGGATCTTCAATGATTCGCCGGAGCATGTTTGATGTCCGAAAAGGCCCCCTGGATTACCTTCCGACCCGAGCTTAAGGTGCTCGATTGCACCGTTCGCGATGGGGGGCTCGTCAATGCCCACCGGTTCGACGACGCCTTCGTCGCCGCCATCTATTCCGCCTGCGTCGAGGCCGGCATCGACTACATGGAAATCGGCTACAAGAACTCGCCGCGCGTTTTCCCGAAGGACACGTTCGGTGCTTGGCGTCACTGCGACGAGACGGATCTGCGTCGGGTGGTCGGCGATCACGATGCCGAGACGACCGGACTCAAGCTCGCAGCGATGGCCGATGCGGGCAAGAGCGACTGGCAGACCCAGCTCATCCCCGCGAGCGAGAGTGTGCTCTCGATGATTCGCGTCGCCTTCTACGCCCATCAGGTGTCCGAGGCGGTCGATATGATCCGACATGCCACCGAGCTCGGCTACGAGACAACCGCGAACCTGATGGCGGTCTCCAACATCACCGAGACCGAGATCGATACCGTTCTCGAGGCCATCGCCGAGACGCCGGCCAGCACCATGGTGATCGTCGACAGCTTCGGATATCTCTACCGCGAGCAGATCGACCGTCTCTACCGCAAATACGCAGCAGCGCTCGAAGGGACCGGCAAGGAGATCGGCATCCACGCCCACAACAATCTCCAACTGGCCTTCGCCAACACCATCGAGGCCATCATCCTGGGTTGTAATCGGGTCGATGCGACGATCTTCGGCTTCGGCCGCGGCGCCGGGAACTGCCACACCGAGCTGCTGCTCGGTTTTCTCCGCAATCCGAAATTCAACGTACGCCCCATCATCGAGGTCATCCAGAACCGGATGCTGCCGCTGCGCAAGGAGTTGGATTGGGGGCCGTCGGTCCCCTACAACATCACCGGTCAGCTCAATCAGCACCCGCGCTCCGCGATCGAGTGGCGCGAAGGCGCGACGCCGGATGACTATCTGGCGTTTTACGATAAGGTTGTTTCGGAGATTTGATGGTTTGGGGGGGAAGGGTTCAGGGTTCGGGGTTCGGGGTTCAGGGTTCAGGGTTCAGGGTTCAGGGTTCAGGGTTCAGGGTTCAGGGTTCAGGGGGGCAGGACTGGCGAGGGCGTCGACCCTCTCGAATGACCTTCGTCATCTTAATGATCTTTATAGACCACTGAACCCCCTTGGCACCAAACTCCAAATCCGACCCCGGACCCCGGACCCCGG
>NZ_JBBWVD010000051.1:0-27204 GCF_041903745.1 Thiocapsa sp. C2-2m
GATCTGCGCTATACGACGGATTTTCGGCGTCTCTATTCAACCGTCGCCGTGAACTGGTGGGGCATGGCGAACCCGGAATGGCAGGAGCGGTTTCCGGTGATGGGTTGGGTTTGAGGGAGGCACGCATTGGGGGGCGGTGTAGGGACGGTGTAGGGACGACTTTGGTCGCCCAACCGTCCAGCCGCCGTTTACATCAGACCGCTGGGCGACTGAGGTCACCCCTTGTATGTTCTGTTCTGAAGGGATTGACAAGGAAAGCGATCAACGGATTTGATGAAATTCGTTAGCTTCCGGATGCGGACAACCGCCCTGTCTGGGTTCGGGACCTTCACTTCACATCCTCAGGATGCTCGGAGCCGGTGAGTTTTGGCTCCTGGTCACGGTAGCGATCTCGGCCCATGTCGACCTTCTTCCCTGAAGCTTAGCAGAAAACGAACCTGACCCCTTTCCCGACCCTTATGCTGGACCGAGGGCGGACAGAAAGTGGCCAGGCTCAAGAATTCACAACGGCAATCACCCTGCCCCTCGTCTTTCGCTGATGGCGGCTCGTCCTGCTTCCGCGGCCTGCCGCGCTTGCGCAATTGGCGGCGCTGGCCGGTCATCGCTTCAATCTCCCGATAGAAGCGATCATCGCCGACGGGCTGGTCTTGGTTGAGTGCCAGCCGCAGATCGCCGAGCGGTCGGTCGTCGAGCGCGATGCGGAACAGCTCCCGATAGGCGGCACGGCGCGTTTCCTAGTCATCGCCGAGTCCGAGGTAGACCGCGTGCGGCGTCACCAGCGTGTCCGCCTCGCCGAGCGCGTTGGCCCGGTCGCTGGACCAGCGGTAAAGGGCGGGGTCCGCCGCCAAGCCGGCGCGCACGGGATTCAGCTCGACGTCACGGTGGCACAGCAGCAGGTAGGTTTCGGCCTGAACCAGGGAGGATTTGTAGCGGCCGTCCCGGAGGGTGCCGGTCCGCCCATTTGGTGTGGTTGACGTACTGCACGGGCGGGGCATGGGGTCAGCTGAATGATGGCCCCTTTTCTTATTCGGAGGGATAGGCTGTGCCTACTAACCTCCTGCCGCCCAATAGGACTGGGCAGTCATTCTGCTGCGGCTCCAGCCCTTGACGACATTGAACAGCCCGACTGCTATCCTGTCCGCTCAAAGATCTTCGGGATGAACGTGAAGATGACCTCACGGCGGCATGACCCTGCGACTGGTCATCGATGTCAATCTCTCGCCGGAGTGGACACCTGTTCTGACCGAAGCGGAATTCGAGACCGTCCACTGAACGCAGGTCGGAGATCCTTCTGCGCCTGACCGCGAGATCATGAACTGCGCGGTCGCCAACAGCTAAGGCGATTTCTGCAAACGTCCATACCCGTAGGTTGTGCTGACGATAGGAAGCACAACTTGCGCCTACGGTTGGTTGTGCCTCGCACGGCTCGGCACAACCTACGCCTTTGGCATGAAGGTTTCCGGAGATCGCCTAAGTGGTCTTTAGCCATGACCCGGACTTCTCGACCATGCTCGCGCTGACGCATGCCAGCGTACAGGAAAAGGGTCGGGTCTTGATTTTTGCCGTGGCAAAAGTCAAGACCCGCGCGACCCCCTGATGTCTTCCCGGTCCGCGGAAGCGGAGCGTCCCGGGCTGGTGTTAACGAGAGGTTCACCGCATGAATTTTCCGGATCTAGAGCGCATCACCATCAATCCCAAGGTCCTGGGAGGCAAGCCTTGTGTTCGAGCGATTCGAATAACGGTCGGCACCATCACCGGCTTGCTTGCATCGGGCGAAACGATGGATAAGGGTGCTGGAGCTCTATCCCAGCCTGGAAAGGGAAGACATCTATGCTGCCCTGGCCTATGCATCATGGCGGGCCGAAGAGTATGACGTTCCGCTCAAGGCATCATGAAGATCGTCCTGGGGTAGATCTGGCCTTTTAGCCCTGACCAGGGGTCGGCAGCGCCGCTGCCTTCGGCGACGAACCGCCGGTAGCCGGCCACCGCTTCGGCCCTGCCCTCGGCGAACGCCCGCAACACCCAGTCCGTCTCCAGGAATGCCGGCACGGGGATTTCCTCTCCGACCGTCGCACGGTAACTGCTCCACGGCCAGTCGCCGGGCTCCCCCACCATCCCGGCGCGGACGGGATTCAGCACCACATCGCGGGCCAGTTCCAGCAGGTCACGCTCACGCTCCACCAGGATGGCCTTGAAACGTCCCTGAAACAGGTGCCCGACGCGCCCGTGGGCCCGGTTGACATACTGCGTGTACACGCCGTTGAGGTGGCGCATGCCCTTGGAGAGATTGGCATCCGGCGTCTCCAACAACAGATGGTAATGGTTCGTCATCAGGCAGTAGGCGTGACAGAGCCAGTTGAATCGCTCGCAGGTCTGTTCCAGGATGCCGAGAAACGCTGCCCGGTCGCCATCTGCGTCGCCGAGAAAGATGCTGCGCCGCTCGCTCCATAGACAAAGCCCGCAGGATGTTCACTGTGAGACCTCCTGGCCCTTAGCCCTTTGCGCTCACCCTGAGACCCCGGTCGAGCCACTTGACAAGATCATTGGCCTTCCGAGTCTGCGACAACTTGTTACCGTTCGATGACCATCTATACTCCAGCAAGACGCTTGGTTTAGAGGCGCCTATGCCGGTCGTTCGGGCGTGCGGCGACCGCTGACGTCGCCAACCGCGAAGGTCGGCGGAGCCGCATTGACCCGGGCAGATAGATAACAACAAAACGACAACAAGATGAGGAGATCGATCATGCGTTATCTGAATGTCGGAGAGCTCGTGATGGCTCAGGAGACGATCAGTCTCGGTCCACAGTCATCGGTGCAGGAAGCCGCCGAGCTGATGGCTGCACATCGCGTCGGCGCGATCCCCGTCGTGGACGCGGGTAGACTAGTCGGACTCTTCACCGAACGTGATCTACTCAACCGCGTGGTGGCCAAGGGTCTTCAGCCCGTCGATGTCGCGCTGTCGGCCGTGATGACCGAGCAGCCGATTACCGTCGAACCCGGGGCGTCGCTGGTCGAGAGTCTCGGCATCATGTCCGAGAATGGGTTTCGCCATTTGCCCGTGCTGGCCGAGGATCGCGTTTTGGGGGTACTCTCCTGCCGAGATATCCCGCCGGACTACTGGATCATGCGGGAAAATTGGATGACCGCCCGAGAGAAGCCGAGTCTCGCCATGCGGTGAGTCTCGCGGCCAATCGACGGGGGACCTTCAGACGGAGGCACCGAATCGGAATCGTGCTGCATATCGCCCTGGACTCGATCTGCGCCATCATCGAGATGGCGCGGGAGTTCCAATCCAAGGAGCAGGTCGTTCTTCCGGACAACCCCTCCAGACCGACCGAAGACTGGGCCTTGCAGGTCCTCGCCGCCCACAGCGAGGACTACAGCGTGCAGGCCATGACCGAGGCCATCGGCGCGATGAGCCAGCGCCTGCGCGCTGAGCTGGTCGCACTGATGTGGCTCGGACGCGGAGACTACGACGTCGAGGAATGGGAGACGGCCGTGGACGACGCGCTCGGCGACTACTCCGTGAAGGCCGCTTCTTATCTGCTCGCGCATCCGATGGTCTCGGACAATCTCGAGGAAGGGCGGCTCGCACTGGGGTATTCGTGCCAGGACTGAGACGGGCAGAATCCTGCCGTCACGTAGGGATGAAAAGGGACCAAGCGCGATTCATTCAATGCCAACGTGCCCTGCGTCGCGCCGTCGGCTGATGGCGGCTCGTGCAGCCTACGTGGCCTGCCGCGCTTGTACAGCTTCCGGTGCTGGCGCGTCATGGCCTTCATCCCCCGAGCGAGTCAGTCCTGCGCCAGGACGATGTCTCCGCCAGGTGTCACACACGCAAACGACACTTCGACGCGATCTCCTCGACGCGTCCGCCGCGACACGACACGACACGACCTAATGACCTAATGACCTAATGGACGGCCAGTATGAGCAGTACCTCTTCGGAACAGAATTGCTACTTTTGCAGGGTTTCACGGGGCGACGCCGACCCCTTTATCTTTGAGAACCGGTCTTTTGTGGGAATCTTCGACACTCACCCGGTCAATCCCGGGCACGCCTTGATTGTCCCAAGGAGGCATGTCCTATCCCTTTTTGATCTGATTGAAACAGAGCAGGCGGACTATTTCGATGCTGTTCGGGGCGTCAAGG
This sequence comes from Thiocapsa sp. C2-2m, assembly GCF_041903745.1. Lineage (NCBI taxonomy): Bacteria > Pseudomonadati > Pseudomonadota > Gammaproteobacteria > Chromatiales > Chromatiaceae > Thiocapsa > Thiocapsa sp. C2-2m. The sequence goes on from NZ_JBBWVD010000051.1 coordinate 4,153, forward strand.
CTGCGATTGAAGCCACGGACCTCAAGGATCTTTACTTAAGCATACTCGGCAGGGACGATCTCAAAGACCGGCCCAAAGAGCATATCGAGACCGTCTTGAAGCTGGATTTCCTGGGAAACAAGCCCGATGCATACACTGTCGGCAACAACGATGGAAGAGAAGCCGGAAGAAGCATTGACCATTTACATATCATTCTCTTGCCGCGCTATCGCGGAGATGTCGAGGACCCTAAAGGCGGTATTCGTAACGTGATACCAAGCAGAGCAAACTATCCGAGACGATAAACGTTGGACGGGGGCGGAACGCGAAAGGGGGGCAAGCATCTGTCGCCTCTGGAACCGGCCAACGCAGGTTTGAAAGAACCGATAAAGGGCAGGCTCCATTCATTCACCGCGGCACCTCGCCCTAACCCGTATCATCGCCTGATACCTGCTCGTCCCGCTTCCGCGGCCTGCCGCGCTTGCGCAATTCTCGGTGCTGGCCCGTCATAGCCTGGAGCCCCCGATAGAAGCGGTCGTTGCCGATGGATTGATCTTGGTTGAGGGACAGTCTCAGATCGCTCGGCCGAGCGGCCTGTTCGAGCGCGCCGCGGAACAGCTCCCGGGAGGCGGTACGGCGCGCGTCCTTGTCGGCACCCGGAGCGAGCTACAGCGGCTGCGGCATCGTCGGCGCGTCCGGCTCGCCGAGCGCGTTGGCCCGGTAGCCCGACCAGCGGTAGAGGGCGGGGTCCACCACCATGCCGGCGCGGACAGGATTCAGCCCCACAGTGCGGGCCAGCTCCAGCGGACGTTATCTGTCGTGGCGGATGACTCGCGCGCTCCATGGAGTGCGGCATCTCGCGGTTGCGGTCGCCCGACTCACTCAGCTCGCCGATATTTAACGTCGCGTTCAGCGCTTGACCGTGCCCGTGAATGAGCCGTCGAGCTGCCTGCGGATTTGCCGGCGAACGTGGCTCGAGGTGTTCCGGCCATCGCCGTGTTGCCGATCGATGAATGGGAGACCTTGCTGGAGCGGCTGGAAAGGCTCCAAGGCATTTCGGATGCCAAGGCGGCCATGAGCGAGGAGACCTTCCCGGCCGCATTCGTCGACCGGTTGCTGGCGGGGGAGGCGCCGCTCAAGGTCTGGCGCGAGTATCGCGGACTGACGCTCCAATCCTTGGCCGAAACCTCCGGCACCACCCGGCAGATGCTCTCGATGGTTGAAAACGGCAAGGCGAATCCCTCCGCCGATTTGCTGTCGCGCCTGGCACGCGCACTCGACTGCGATATGGATGATCTTCATGGCGAGACCCAGCGTCGCTGAGTCGTCGCTGCCACGAGGAATGACTTCAAAAAAGGATGCGATATTCGGACTGGCCGGGGCGTCGCGCCCCTGCACACTCAACGGGGACGCGACCTCCCCATCAAGGTAGCGCAAGCCGCAAGGCAGGACGAGGCGGAGCCTGCGCCGGGATCGCCGCAGAATCCTGGAACTGCAACGACGCCAGCCGCGCGTAGAGCCCGTCCTCGGCCATCAGCTCATCATGACGTCCGCTTGCGACGATCCGACCCTGGTCCAGGACCAGGATGCGGTCGGCTGTGCGCACGGTCGCCAGACGATGGGCGATGACGATGCTGGTGCGGCCCTGCATCAGATGCTCCAGTGCCTCCTGCACCAGCCGCTCGCTCTCGGCATCCAGGGCACTGGTCGCCTCGTCGAGCAACAGGAGGACCGGATTGCGCAGCACCGTGCGTGCGATGGCGATGCGCTGACGCTCGCCCCCCGATAGCCTGACCCCGCGCTCGCCCAGGAAGGTATCGAAACCCTGCGGTAACCGGTCGAGAAACTCGGCCGCGTGGGCGGCCTCGGCGGCGCGACGCACGTCCGCGTCGCTCGCCTCGACCAGGCCGTAACGGATGTTCTCCCAGGCGTTCGCGCCGAAGATGACCGGGTCCTGCGGGACCAGCGACATGTGTCGGCGCAGCTCGGCGGGCGCCAGATCACGCAGATCCACGCCGTCGAACCGCACCGCACCGGCGACCGGATCGTAGAAGCGCAACAGCAGCTGAAAGAGGGTCGATTTACCGGCACCCGACGGGCCGACCAGCGCAACCCGCTCGCCGGGCTCGATGACCAGATCGAGACGATCGAGCGCCGGGGTGTCCGGGCGCGCCGGATAGACGAAGCGCACCGCGTCGAACTGAACGCGCCCGCGCGCCGGATCCGGCAACGTCTTCGGCTCGGGCGGTGTGCGAATACTCGACTCGGACTCCAATAGCTCCATCAGGCGCTCGCTCGCGCCCGCGCCGCGCAGCAACTGTCCCATCAGCTCGCTCAGCGAGCCGACGGATCCGGCAACCACCACAGCGTAGAAGAGAAAGGCCGAGAGCTCGCCCCCGCTGATGGCGCCGGCCAGAACCTGTCGACCGCCGACCCAGAGCACCACCCCGATGGCACCGAAGGTCAGAAGGGTCGACACCGCCGCCAGCAAAGCGCTGGTCTGCGAACGCCGCGCCGCGACCTCGAAGGCGGATTCGACCTGCGTGCCGTAGCGCTCGCGATCGATCGGCTCGTGACAGCAGGCCTGCACCGTGCGGATCCCGTGAATCACCTCGTCGACATAGGCCCCGACATCGGCGATCCGATCCTGGCTGTCGCGCGACAGACGGCGCACCCGATGCCCCAACAGCCAGGCCGGTAGGATCACGAAAGGCACGCCGAGCAGCACCAGGCCGGTCAGGGCCGGGCTGGTGATCGCGAGCATAACGATGCCGCCGATCATCAGGAGCCCGGTGCGCAGGACCATCGCGAGAGTCGAGCCGACCACGACCTGCAGCAGCGCCGTGTCGCTGGTCAGGCGTGAGATCACCTCCCCGACCCGGGTCGTCTCGAAGAAGCCGACATCGAGCGACAACACCCGATCGAAGACGCTCTTGCGGATATCCGCGACCACCCGCTCGCCGATCCAGTTGAGCAGATAGCTGCGCACCCCAACGGCGATGCCGGTCGCCAGGACCACAGTGAGAAACAGCACCAACGCCTGATCCAAGGCCGCCGTCGAGCCGCTGGTCAGGCCCGAATCCACCAGGGTGCGGATCACCTGACCGAAGGCGAGCACCGAGCCGGCCCCGACGAAGAGTGCCACCAGCGCCCCCGCGAGCTGCCACCCGTAGGGACGGGTGAAACCAAGCAGCCGCCGCAGGGCTCCAAGGTTACGGGTACCGGGACGGTCGGCGGATGTTGCAACCTGCTCGTGCATGGGAGTGATCTCGTTGGAGCAACATCAAAGGTGAGGTCGCCCGGAAAACGCAAAGCGCTGGGTTCGCCTGGCAATGCTCTGCTAACCTGCAATGTGAGCAAGGAGGGCTGCCGTCACGGCAGGAGCAGAGTCCCCACCACCGAGGGAGCCAAACGAAACGATGAAAACAGTCGCACAACTAATGGCCACCAACGAGCGTCAAGTCTGGTCGATCGGTCCGGATGCAAGCGTCTATGAGGCGCTGGTGCTCATGGCCGAGAAACAGATCGGCGCACTCCTGGTCATCGACGACACAGGCATGGTTGGCCTCATCTCCGAGCGTGACTATGCGCGAAGCGTCATCTTACGGGGGCGCACATCCAAGGATACGCGGGTGAGCGAAGTCATGACCAGGCGTGTGGTCTGCACCCGACCGGATCACACCCTGGAAGAGGCGATGGCCCTGATGACGGAGAAACGCGTGCGCCACCTGCCGGTGATCGCCGAGGATAAGGTCGTCGGCCTCATCTCGATCGGCGACCTGATCAAATCCATCATCTCGGAGCACAAGTTCATCATCGAGCAGCTTGAGCACTATATCAGCAGCGGCTGATATCCGGGCCTGACAGCCCAACCCGACACTCCGGCCGCCCCCAGGTACGCCGACTTCAGTCGGCAACTGGGTACGCCGACTTTAGTCGGCAACTGGGGAGGCGGACTTCAGTCCGCCGCGCAGGCGCACTCGGGCGACTGAAGTCGCCCGTCCCCGGGAGCCGGATGAATCCGGCGCACCCATTGACTTGATGGACAGCCAAAGCTGCAATAGCGTGCATGAAGATCCTGCACGCGTTCTGGCTTCCGGAGAAGGGCCCCGACTTTATTCAAGCGGGGCAGTTGCGCCTCTGGTGCGAAACCGACCGGGCCGATTCAGACAACCCGGAAGCGACATCGGCCCGGCACCCCTTCCAGTTATCACGCTCGGACTGGCCGGCGCTGATCGACGGCTTGGGCCTCGCGAGCGCAGGGATGGCGCTCAACCCGATCCCCGGCCTTGTGCGTCTGCCAAGCCAAGGCACGAGACCGCTGCCTTGTCCCGAGCTTGCCAAGGCGCTGCCGGAGCCCCTGGATATCTCCGGCGCGACGCTGCAGACCTGGGAGGTCGACACCATCCCGCTGGAGCGGCCCATCATGCAGCTCGGCGACATGCACTATTTGGCGGTCTTTGGCGTTGACGACCTGGAGCCTGGCAGCGACTTTCTCTTCTGGTACTGGTTCACGCAGGCGCTGAAGCAACGGCTTCTGCGCGATCAATATCTGCCGGCGCTGCGTTATCGTCAGCCGCCGACGCCGAAAGGCAAACGCAAACTACCGACGGCCGAAATGTTGGGCGCTTGGCAGTGGGCAACGGGGGACGATGACCCGTTCATCGCGACGGCGGCGGAGCGCATGCCCGCGGCCTGCGGCGCCGGCCTCGGTGTCGGCCCCAGTGTCGGCCCCAGTGTCGGGATCGGTGTCGGCCCCAGTGTCGGGAAAAGTGTCGGAAAAAGGGCCGGCCGGGATGCAGATCCACCCGGTAACGGACAACAGTGGTTCGAGCCCAAGAGTCTGCTGCGGCACTGCGCCGAGGTGCTGCTCGACCAAGTGGTGCGACAGACCAAGTGGCCCGCTGCATTCCAGAAGCGCGCCGACGCAACCCTCATCGCGCCCTGCCTGGCGCCGACGCCAGCCGCTGCCCGCTGGACATCCTCCGCGCCAGACCCGTCGGCCGGACTGGAGATGCAGCGCCAGTGGCTGGCGTGGCGCGAACGCATCCTCGGCGGCGAACGGAACGCCCACTTCCGCCTGGGCTTTCAGCTCGCGGAGCCACCGACCGACGATGAAAGCGATCTACATCGGGACTTTAGCGGCGGCCATCACGGCGACCAGAAGGACCAGTGGCGCCTGCATTTCGTCGCCGTCGCCGCCGACGACCCCTCGCACCGTTTGGCGCTGGCCGACTACTGGGCCGCCTCGAAACCGCAGCGTGCCGCACATCGGTCCCGCTTGGGCGCCGACTTCGAGCAGGTCCTGCTGCTGAATCTCGGCCTCGCCGCACGCATGGTGCCGATGCTGTGGGGCGGACTCGACAACGCCGAGCCGCAATCCGTGGCATTGGACATGGGGAGCGCCTTCAGCTTCCTGAAGGAATCCGCCTGGGTGCTCGAAGACGCCGGCTACAGCGTGATCGTGCCGGCCTGGTGGACGCCCAAGGGCCGCCAGCGCTTCAAACTGCGGCTGCGCCCGTCCGGGGCCAAGCTCGGAGCAAGCGCCGGCAGCAGCCCGGGTGCGGGTCACGTCAACCTGTCCAACCTGATCCAATACCGCTACGACCTGGCCATCGGCGATGCGACCCTGAGTGCCGAGGAATGGCAACAACTGGTCGAGGCCAAGACGCCGCTGGTGCGCTTCCGCGGCCAATGGGTCGAGCTTGACCGGGACAAGATGCAGGAGATGCTCGCCTTCTGGCGCGAGCACGGCGGCGAGCTGCCGAGCATGAGCCTGCAGGAGATCCTGCAACGCACCGCCGAGGACGACGCCTTCGAGGTCGATCCCGACGCCGCCCTCGCCACCATGCTGGAGCGGCTGCGCGATCAGAGCCGGCTGCAGCCGGTCGAGACGCCGGCGGGCCTGCACGCCGAGCTGCGCGACTACCAGAAGCGCGGCCTAGCCTGGCTCGGCTTCCTCGAAGGGATGGGGCTGAACGGCTGCCTGGCCGACGACATGGGGCTGGGAAAGACCATGCAGGTCATCGCCAGGCTCGTTCAGGAACGTGCCGGGGCGGACCCGATCGCGCCGACCCTGTTGGTCGCGCCGACCTCGGTCATCGGCAACTGGCAGAAAGAGGTCGAACGCTTCGCGCCGAGCCTCGGCACCTGGATTCACCACGGCGCCAAACGCGAGCAAGACGTCGAAGCGTTCCAGGCACGGGCCGCGAAGCATGACCTCATCATCACCTCCTACGCCCTGGTCCGCCGCGACCAAAAACTGCTCGCCGGCGTCGACTGGCACCGCGTGGTGCTCGACGAGGCGCAAAACATCAAGAACCCGAAGGCCGACCAGACCCGCGCCGTGGGCAAGCTCCAGGCCCGGCACCGGCTTGCGCTGACCGGAACACCGGTGGAAAACCGGCTGACCGACCTCTGGTCCATCTTCAACTTCGCCAATCCAGGCTATCTCGACACCCAGCCACGCTTTCGCAAACGCTTCGAGCTGCCGATACAGCGCGACAACGACCCGGTGCAGACCGCCACCCTCAAACGCCTGGTGGAGCCCTTCATCCTGCGCCGCGTGAAGAGCGACAAGTCCATCATCGCCGACCTGCCGGACAAGCTCGAGGCCATCGCCTACTGCAATCTCAGCCGCGAGCAGGCGGCGCTCTACGAATCGGTGGTACGCGACGTCGAACAGCAGCTCGACGAGAAGACCGGCATCGAACGTCAGGGCCTGATGCTGTCCACGCTGATGCGCCTGAAGCAGATCTGCAACCATCCGGCGCAGTTCCTTCAGGACGGCAGCGCCTTTACCGCCGCGCGCTCGCACAAGCTCGAACGCCTGCAGGCGATGCTCGAAGAGGCCATGGCCGAGGGCGACAGCGTGCTGATCTTCTCCCAGTTCACCGAGATCGGCGAGCAGCTCGAACGCACGCTGCGCCGCGACAGCCACTACAAAACCTACTATCTGCACGGCGGCACCTCGCGCGCTAGGCGCGAGCAGATGATCGACGCCTTTCAGGACCCGGACGGCGAGCCGTCGGTGTTTGTCCTCTCGCTGAAGGCCGGCGGTGTGGGCATCACGCTGACCCGCGCCAATCATGTCTTCCACTTCGACCGCTGGTGGAATCCGGCCGTCGAGGATCAGGCCAGCGATCGCGCCTACCGCATCGGTCAGCAGAAGACCGTGTTCGTGCACAAGTTCGTGACTCTAGGCACACTGGAGGAGCGCATCGACGCCATGATCCAGGACAAAAAGGCCCTGGCCGGCGCCATCGTCGGCAGCGACGAGTCCTGGCTGACGCAACTCGACAACGACCGCTTCAAAGACCTGATTCGCCTCAATCGCCAGGCGGTGATGGGCTGATGCGGCGATAGGCGACGACAACCATGAGCAACCCGGGCAGAACCTGGTGGGGGAGCCGCTTCCTCGCGGCATTGGAAGGCTTCACCGACAGCGGCCGCTTGGAGCGCGGACGCGCCTACAGCAGCGATAACCGTCTCCTCGAGTTCGCCATCGCCGACGGTCTGGTCACGGCCACGGTGCGCGGCAATATCAACCCCTACTTCGGCGTCTACAAAGAGCCGAAGTACAAGACCCGTATCCAGATGACCCCGTTGGCAAAGGACGACTGGGCCCGCGCCATCGCCCGGATCGGCAGTCGCGCCGACCTCGTCGCGCGCCTGTTGATGAACGAGATGCCGGACAACATCGAGTCCGCCTTTGCCGGCACCGGCAAGGCCCGGGTCACGACGACATCACTGCTGCCCAGCAATCGCCAGGACTTCAAGCTCACCGACTGCTCCTGCCCCGACTATGCCAACCCCTGCAAGCACATCGCCGGGGTCTACTATCGTCTCGCCCGCCAACTCGATCACGACCCCTTCCTGCTGTTCGAATTGCGCGGCCTCGGCCGAGAGCAACTGCGCAAGGCCCTCACCAAAACCCCGCTCGGCAACGCACTGCAAGGGCTCGCCGATACCGACAAGCCGGAGCCAGTCGCCACCGACAGCTACTTCACCCGGCCCGAGCCCGCAACCGCATCACCCGACTATCATGCCTTCTGGCACGGCGCCAAGCGCCTGCCGCGCGAGCTACCGCCGATGCGCGCCGCCGAAGTCCCCGCCATCCTGATCCGCAAGGGCGGCGACTATCCCGCCTTCTGGGACAAGGATGCCTCGTTCGTCGCACTCATGGAGGAGCTGTACCTGCGGGTCCGCGAGAAGAACAAGACACTGATGTAAACACCCCGCGCCTGCAGCGACGTTCGTGCCGACTAAAGTCGGCGAACCCGGGTACGCCGACTTTAGTCGGCCACTGGGGAGGCGGACTTCAGTCCGCCGTCTGCGCTCGACGCCGCCGCGCCGCTTGCACAAAGCACCGAGGTTTCCGGTAGCAATACCCAAGCGCCGACCCTAAAACGGAATCCCGGCCAGCCCGCGAATGGCATCGCGATTGGTGCGCGACGTCGCCAAGGCCAACGCCGGGTGCGCCGACAGCCATCGGTACTCGGTATGCTCACGCGGATCGAGCCGGATCAGACGCCGGGTCTCCAACACCAGGGCGAACCAGTATTCGCGATTGAAGCAGACATTCGGCGCATAGCGCTTGCGCCAGGCGCGGATGATCGGGAAGAGGTTGGAATGCCGCAGATCGATCAGTGCGCCGCCGACCCGCAGTCCGGTCTCTTCGAAGACCTCGCGTGCGGCGGCGTTTCGCGGCGACTCGCCAAGCGAGAGACTGCCGGTGACCGACTGCCAAAAATCGACCGGGCGGGTCCGTTTCAGCATCAGGAACTCGCCGCCACGCGTGCAGATGACGACCAGCACTGATTGGGGGCGTTTGCGAGGGGCATCGGACATGAGGGCTGCCTCCGGGTCATGGTCGTGGACCTCGGAGCCGGACAACCTCTCCCGGCTCTCCGGCACCGGCATCGCTGAAACACTCGCGGATCCGTCCGTCATCCTGGCAGTCTCGACCGACATCGGCACGTCAGGCCCGCAGCCTGATCCGCAGCGCAAGCTCCTTGAGCTGATTCTCGTCCACGGGCGACGGCGCGTCTGTGAGCAGACAGGCGGCGCTCTGGGTCTTGGGGAAGGCCATCACGTCGCGGATCGAGGTCGCACCGGTCATGAGCATCACCAGCCGATCCAGACCGAAGGCGATGCCGCCATGTGGCGGACAGCCGAAGCGCAGCGCCTTGAGCAGGAAGCCGAAACGATCCTCGGCCTGCGCGTCGGTGATGGCCAGAAGCTTAAACACCTGCCGCTGGACGGCATCGCGATGGATACGAATGGAGCCGCCGCCGATCTCGGTGCCGTTCAGGACCATGTCGTAGGCGCGCGAGACGCAGGCGCCCGGATCGCTTTCGAGCAGATCCAGTTGCTCCTCCTTCGGCGCCGTGAAGGGATGATGCAGGGCCACCCAGCGCTGGTTGACCGCGTCGCGCTCGAACATCGGGAAGTCGACGACCCACACCGGGTGCCAGCCCTCGGCGAGTAGACCGCGATCCTGACCGAGCCGCACCCGCAGCGCGCCCATCGACTCGTTGACCACGGTGGTCTTGTCGGCGCCGAAAAAGATGAGGTCGCCGTCGACGGCCTCGGTGCGGGTCATGATGGCGTCCACCGCGCTGTCGGGCAGGAACTTGAGGATCGGCGACTGCAGGCCCTCGCGACCCTTCTCCGCCCAGGCATTGACCTTGATATAGGCCAGACCCTTCGCGCCGTAGATGCCGACGAACTGGGTGTAGCCGTCGATCTCTTTGCGCGAGAGTTCGCCGCCGCGCGGCAGACGCAGGGCAACCACGCGGCCCTCGGGGTCCTGTGCCGGTTCGGCGAAGACCTTGAAGTCGACCCCGGCCATGAGATCGCCGACATCGATCAGCTCCAGGGGCACGCGCAGATCCGGGCGATCCGAGCCGAAGCGCCGCATCGACTCGGCGTAGGTCAGGCGCGGGAAGGGATCGGGCAGCTCGACACCCTGCACATCGCGGAAGAGCGTGCGGATCATGGTCTCCATGATCGCCATCAGCTCGTCCTCGGTCATGAAGGAGACCTCGATGTCGAGCTGGGTGAACTCGGGCTGGCGATCGGCGCGCAGGTCCTCGTCCCGGAAACAGCGGGCAATCTGATAGTAGCGGTCCATGCCCGACATCATGAGGAGCTGCTTGAAGAGCTGCGGCGACTGGGGCAGCGCGAAGAACTCGCCCGGATGGGTGCGGCTGGGTACCAGATAGTCGCGCGCGCCCTCGGGCGTGGACTTGGTGAGGATCGGGGTCTCGATATCCAGAAAACCCTGCGCGTCGAGAAAATAGCGCATCGCCTGGGTCACCCGGCTGCGGGTGCGCAGACGCGCCTGCATCTCGGGGCGGCGCAGGTCCAGATAGCGGTAGCGCAGACGCAGCTCCTCGGAGGCGTCGGCACCGTGCTCGTCGAGTTGGATCGGCGGCGTCTCGGAGGCGTTGAGGATCTCCAGATCCAGAGCCAGCACCTCGATCTCGCCGGTCGGCAGATCCGGGTTGACGGTCCCCGCCGGTCGCGCGCGCACCCGGCCCGAGACCTTGAGCACGTACTCGCTGCGCGCCTGCTCGGCGCGGGCGAAGACCTCGGGGCGATCCGGATCGAAGACGATCTGCACAAGACCGTCGCGATCGCGCAGATCGATGAAGATCACCCCGCCATGATCCCGACGCCGATGCACCCAGCCGCACAGCACGACCTCCTGGCCCTCGTGGCGGCTGTTCAGTTCTCCACAGTACTGCGTGCGCATCGTCGTCTCGCCTCGTGTCGTCGCATCGAGCGACGCAAAAGCGCGTCGCTCGATGAGGTTTTTTGCGTGATGGGGGTGGGGAAAGGTCGGTCGCCGCGTCCGGCTCACGCCGCGGGCTTTTTTTCGACCGGCTTCGGTTTTGGCGTGGCGCTCGCGTCCGGCTTCGCCGTGGTGGTGCCGCCCTTGTCGCCCGAGCCAGCGCCCGAGCCGGAAGCCGCACTGTCGGCCGACTTGGTCTCCTTCTTCTCGCCGCCGTCGTGCAGATTCTTTTGATTCGACTTTTTGAAGTCGGTCTCGTACCAACCGCCGCCCTTCAACCGGAAGGCGGCAGCGGAGATCTGTTTGCGCAGTGTCGGCTGACCGCACGCGGGGCAGTCGACCAGGGGCGGATCGCTGATCTTCTGAATCTGCTCAAGCTCATGACCGCAGGCCTCGCAGCGGTACTCGTAGATCGGCATTGTTCGTTCCTCAACAAAAGCAAGCTGGCGCCAATTATCAGGCGTTTCCGAGAGATTGCATACCACACGAGGCTGACCGGCACATCGGCGACAACCGCCTCGCAATCGGTCTCGTGCTAAATTATAAAGTTTTACACCGCGCCCCCGCTAAGGGTCGTGGATGCACCAAACGTCGAACTCATTCGAAAGTTAGCATCTCGCTCTGGACGCGGTTTAACTCAGAGCTGTAGGTTGGGCAAAGCGCAGCGTGCCCAACGGCTCCCTGTGATGCCGGCGCGGGTTGGGCACGCGTTGCTTTGCCCAACCTACCAATTCATGTTGATTTTGAAACGTTTCCAAAAGCGACGAACCATGGCCACGCCGAGTCGATCGAAACCCTTGATGATGTCGCCAGGCAATCGAACCATCCTCGTCACCGGCTGCTCCAGCGGCATCGGGCTCACCTGCGCGCTGGGTCTGGCCAAGCGCGACTGGCAGGTCATTGCCTCGGCGCGCAAGGCGGATGACGTGTCCCGTCTGAAGGAACAAGGTCTCAGGGCGGTTCAACTCGACCTGGACGACCCAGAGAGTATCGCGAATGCACTCGCGCAGACGCTGGACATCACGGGCGGACGGCTCAATGCGCTCTTCAACAATGGCGCCTACGGACAACCGGGTGCGGTCGAGGATCTGACCCGAGAGGTGCTGCGCGCCCAACTGGAGACGAATTTGCTGGGCTGGCATGATCTGACGTGTCGGGTTATCCCGATCATGCGCCGGCAAGGTTACGGCCGCATCGTTCAGAACAGCTCCATCCTCGGCTTCATCCCGCTCCCCTATCGCGGCGCCTATGTGGCCAGCAAATACGCGCTCGAAGGGCTCACGGATACCCTGCGTCTGGAACTGCATGGCAGCGGGGTCTCGGTCTCCCTGATCCAGCCCGGCCCCATCCTGAGCCGCTTTCGCGACAACGCCTACCTCGCACTGAAGGCGAACATCGACACCGAGCAGAGTGTTCACCACGACGCCTATGCGCGTGCGGAGGAACGTCTGACCAAGGCGGGCGCTGCCCAGCCCTTCACGCTCCCGCCCGAGGCCGTGCTGAAGAAGCTCATCCATGCCCTGGAAAGCCCACGCCCGCGGATTCGCTATGCGGTCACCTTTCCCACTCACCTCTTCGGCGTGCTCACGCGGATCCTGCCGGACAGCGCGCTGGATTGGGTCATTGCGCACATCTCACGCGGCGGCGCCGGGTAGCAGCCACGACCGCGCAGAACTGCGTTTCAAGGCGTCGAGATCATCCTTTCGTTGTCGTTGTCGTAATCGGATAACGGACGACAACGACAACGACAACGACAACGACAACGAGCAGAGCTTTGGACAGGTTTCTTGGTTCCGTCGCTAAAGGAAGCGCATCCTTCGAACGCGCAAAAAAATAAACATCCGTTTAAACCGCGTCCCACCGTCGCCGCAGAGATCAGCCGAGACCAACCCCACCACCAGCCATCACAGATCCCGCCGGACGCGGTTTAAACGTACTTGACTTCCAGAATCTCGAACTCCCGCACCCCCCCCGGCACCTGAACCGAGGTGACATCGCCTTCGCTCTTGCCGATCAGACAGCGCGCGATGGGCGAGCCGACCGAGATCTTGCCCTGTTTGAGATCCGCCTCATCCTCGCCGACGATCTGGAAGCTGTGCTCGATGTCTTTGTCCAGCTCCAGCACCTGGACGGTCGCACCGAAGACGACGCGCCCGCTGGCGGCGAGCTGCGTCACGTCGATGATCTGCGCGTTCGCGAGCTTGCCCTCGATATCCTGAATACGTCCTTCGACGAAGCCCTGCTGCTCGCGCGCGGCATGGTACTCGGCGTTCTCTTTCAGATCGCCGTGCGCGCGTGCTTCGGCGATCGCCTCGATGATGCGTGGACGCTCGATGCGCTTGAGACGCTCGAGCTCTTCGCGCAATTTCTCAGCGCCTCCGACGGTCAGAGGAACCTGATTCATCGAATTCTCCAGGTTGAAACCTCCCCCTTCAGGGGGATAATGCCGCACGGGAGAGGCGTAACCTCTTCCGTACCGTATCGCCCGGCTTGGCCGGGCGTGGATTGAAACATGGGTGATTTCCTCGTTTGGATGCACCGCCTTCGTCACAGTCGCGGATCGGGCCGGAGGCCCTCGGCGGGTCGGATCTTAGGGGTGTCGCATAGAAAACAGCGCGGGCGCCAAGGGCGCCCGCGAGATCGATTAGACCAAATCTTGTAACCGATTGACGCTAAGGATGTCCAGTTGTTTCAGTGCCAGACAGGTCGCCTCAGCGCCCGAGATGGTCGTGGTGTAGCTGACCTTATGCTGGAGCGCGGAACGGCGGATCGCCGCCGAATCGGCGATGGCCTGAGAGCCCTCGGTGGTGTTGACGATGAAGTCGACCTCGTTGTTCTTGATCATGTCGACGACGTGCGGGCGCCCTTCGGCGACCTTGTTGACGCCGATACAGTCCAGACCGGCCTCGCGCAGTGATTGTGCGGTGCCGTGGGTGCCGTAGAGCGTAAAACCGAAGGCCACCAGGTCGCGCGCCACCCGGATCAGGCGCGCACGATCGGCCAACCGCACGCTCAGGAGCGCCGTTCCGCCGAGTCGCGGCAGGAGCGTCCCCGCCCCTTCCTGCGCCTTGGCATAGGCCTCGCCGAAGGACTCGCCCACCCCCATGACCTCGCCGGTGGACTTCATCTCGGGGCCGAGCTGGGTGTCCACGCCCGGGAATTTGATGAAGGGGAAGACCGCCTCCTTGACAAAATAGTGCTTGGGGATCCGCTCGCGACGCAGACCCTGCTCGGCGAGCGTCGTGCCGACCATGCAGCGCGCGGCCACCTTCGCGAGCGGCAGACCGATCGCCTTGGAAACGAAGGGGACGGTACGGGAGGCACGCGGATTGACCTCGAGGATGTAGACATCCTCGCCCTTGACGGCGAACTGCGCATTCATCAGGCCGACGACCTTGAGCGCATGCGCCATTTGGGCCATCTGCTCGCGCATCCGGTCCTGAATCGACGGGGACAGGGTGTAGGGAGGCAGCGAGCAGGCCGAGTCCCCCGAGTGCACGCCCGCCTGCTCGATATGCTCCATGATGCCGCCGATCAGCACGTCCTTGCCGTCGCAGATGGCGTCGATATCGACCTCGATCGCGTCGTCGAGAAAACGATCGAGCAGGACCGGAGACTCGTTGGAGACCCGTACCGCCTCGCGCATATAGCGGTTCAACTCGGACTCGTCAAAGACGATCTCCATCGCCCGCCCGCCCAGCACATAGGAGGGACGCACTACCAGCGGATAGCCGATCCGGGCCGCCCGCTCGATCGCCTCGGCCTCGCTGCGTGCGGTCGCGTTCGGTGGCTGGCGAATCCCCAGCTCATGGATCATCTGCTGGAAGCGCTCGCGGTCCTCGGCCAGATCAATGCTGTCCGGGCTGGTACCGATGATGGGTACGGCGGCGGCATCCAGATCGCGCGCGAGCTTCAAGGGGGTCTGACCGCCGTACTGGACAATGACGCCGAGCGGCTTCTCCTTGGCGACGATCTCCAGCACGTCCTCCAGGGTCAGCGGCTCGAAATAAAGCCGGTCGGAGGTGTCGTAATCGGTCGAGACGGTCTCGGGGTTACAGTTGACCATGATGGTCTCGTAACCGTCGTCGCGCAGGGCAAGGGCGGCGTGAACACAGCAATAGTCGAACTCGATGCCCTGGCCGATGCGGTTCGGACCGCCGCCGAGGACCATGATCTTTTGGCGGTCGCTCGGTTCGGCCTCGCACTCCTCCTCGTAGGTGGAGTAGAGATAGGCGGTGCTGGAGGCAAACTCGGCCGCGCAGGTGTCCACCCGCTTGTAGACCGGCCGCAGACCCTGCCCGTGGCGCAGTGCGCGGATCTCATGCTCGGTGGTGCCGACGAGCTGCCCGATTCGCCGGTCCGAGAAGCCCTTGCGCTTGAGCAAGCGCAGAGACTCGCGGCCCAGGGCTTCATGACCGGCGGTGCGGACATGCGCCTCGGTATGCACCAGATCCTCGACCTGGGCCAGGAACCAGGGATCGATCTTGGACAGACCGTGGATCTCCTCCAGGCTCATCCCGAGCCGGAAGGCGTCGGCGAGATAGAAAAGCCGCTCGGCCCCGGTCTGGCGCAGCTCGTGGCGAACGCGCTTGGCCGCATCCGGCTCGCGCGGATCGACGATCTCCTCCAGACCGTAGCGGTCGATCTCCAGACCGCGCACCGCCTTCTGCAGTGACTCCTGGAAGGTGCGGCCGATGGCCATCACCTCGCCGACCGACTTCATCTGGGTGGTCAGGCGCGCGTCGGCCTGCGGGAACTTCTCGAAGGCAAAGCGCGGGATCTTGGTGACGACATAGTCGATGCTGGGCTCGAAGGAGGCCGGCGTCGTCCCGCCGGTGATCTCGTTGCGCAGCTCGTCGAGCGTGTAGCCCACGGCCAGCTTGGCTGCGACCTTGGCAATCGGAAAGCCGGTCGCCTTGGAGGCGAGCGCCGAGGAGCGCGACACCCGCGGGTTCATCTCGATGATGATCAGGCGACCGTCGGCCGGGTTGACCGCGAACTGTACGTTCGACCCACCGGTATCCACCCCGATCTCGCGCAACACCGCGATCGAGGCGTCGCGCATGATCTGGTATTCCTTGTCCGTCAGGGTCTGCGCCGGTGCGACCGTAATCGAATCTCCGGTGTGCACGCCCATCGGGTCGAAGTTCTCGATCGAGCAGATGATGATGCAGTTGTCCGCGCGATCGCGGACCACCTCCATCTCGTACTCCTTCCAGCCCAGCGCCGACTCCTCAATGAGAAGCTCCTTGGTCGGCGAGAGGTCGAGTCCGCGCCGGCAGATCTCCTCGAACTCCTCCGGGTTGTAGGCGATGCCGCCGCCGCTGCCGCCCATCGTGAATGACGGGCGAATGATGGTCGGAAAGCCAATCGACGCCTGGACCTGGATCGCCTCCTCCAGGCTGTGCGCGATGGCCGAACGGGGCATGTCCAGCCCGATCTTGCGCATCGCCTTGCGGAAGAGGTCGCGGTCCTCGGCCTTGTCGATCGCCTCGCGCGAGGCACCGATCAGCTCCACACCGAAGCGCTCGAGCACACCCTCGCGCACCAGATCGAGCGCGCAGTTGAGCGCGGTCTGCCCGCCCATGGTCGGCAGCAGCGCATCCGGGCGCTCGCGCTCGATGATGGCCGAGACCGCGCGCCAGGTGACCGGCTCGATGTAGGTCGCGTCCGCCATCTCGGGGTCGGTCATGATGGTAGCGGGGTTGGAGTTCACGAGGATGACCCGGTAACCCTCCTCGCGCAGCGCCTTGCAGGCTTGCGCGCCGGAATAGTCGAACTCGCACGCCTGACCGATCACGATCGGCCCGGAGCCGATGATCAGGATGCTGGAGATGTCGGTACGCTTAGGCATGGAGGTTCATTGGCCGGTTAAACCGCGCCCAGCGCGGTATGCGATGTGTTTGGATGGGATCGGCTTCGGCAGACTTGACGACCGCCGGAGCCGGCGCGGTTTAAGAGATTAAAAGCGATATCCTTTTAAACCGCGCCCCCGCTAACGGCCGTGGATGCACTAAACGTCGAGCACACTCGAAGATCAGCATCTCGCTCCGGGCGCGGTTTAGGCCTTGCGGGCGCGCATGAGATCGATGAAACGATCGAAGAGCGGTGCGAGATCATGGGGACCCGGACTGGCCTCGGGGTGACCCTGGAATCCGAACGCGGGGCGATCCCGATGCCGGATGCCCTGCAGACTGCCGTCGAACAAGGAGCGGTGGGTCGCCTCGACCGTCGGGGGCAGACTCTCCTCGTCGACCGCGAAGCCGTGGTTCTGGCTGCTGATCATGACCTCGCCGGTGGCGAGATCCTGCACCGGGTGATTGGCGCCGTGATGGCCGAACTTCATCTTGAGCGTGCGCGCGCCGCTGGCGAGGCCCAGCAGCTGGTGGCCGAGACAGATGCCGAAGAGCGGCATGTCGGTGTCCAGCAGCTCGCGGATCGCCGCGATCGCATAGTCGCAGGGCTCCGGATCGCCCGGACCGTTGGAGAGAAACACCCCGTCCGGCTTCAGACCCAGCACCGTCGTCGCCGGCATGTGGGCAGGGACGACGGTGACGTGGCAGCCACGCGCAGCCAGCATCCGCAGGATGTTGCGCTTGATGCCGTAGTCGTAGGCGACGACATGGAAGGGCAGACGATCCCCGACCGGATGGATGTGCTCCGGATGACCTTCGCCCAAGACCCAGACGCCCTGGGTCCAGGAATAGGTCTCGGACGTCGATGCATGCTGCGCCAGATCCATGCCCTTAAGGCCCGGAAAGCCCTGTGCGGCGCGCAGCGCCGCCGCCTCGTCGATCCGCTCGCCGGCCTGAAGACAGCCGTTTTGAGCACCCTTCTCGCGCAGCAGACGGGTCAGACGTCGGGTGTCGATATCGGCGATGCCGACGATGCCCTGGCGCCGCAGATAGGCGTCGAGACGCTCCGTCATACGAAAGTTGCTGGGCAGGATCGGCAGATCGCGGATGATGAGGCCAGCGGCCTGAACGCGGTCGGACTCCTCATCCTCCGGGTTGGTCCCGACATTGCCGATATGCGGGTAGGTCAGGGTGACGAGCTGTCGCAGATACGAAGGATCGGTGAGGATCTCCTGATATCCGGACATGGCGGTGTTGAACACCACCTCGCCGACGCTCGATCCATCGGCGCCGATCGACGTTCCCCGGAAGACGGAGCCGTCTTCCAGCACGAGTACCGCGGGTTTACTCAAGGGTTTCTCCGATCCGGGCGGGGGCGTGCAACCGCCGCGACGCGAACGAGGGTGGCAGCGCAATCACGCCTGGGCGGGCATACGGGCACCGCCCTGACCCACCGGAATTCTAAAGAACCCTCGCACGAGTGTCCATGCGCACCGTGATGACGAACGACGACACGCCGCAGAACGGCAGGGCCGAAAACTGCCCGCGCTGCCGGACGAGACATCCGCAACAAGATCTGCGTCTCGGACCCGGCGTCGGACTCCGTGCTATACCGCGTCCCAGAGTGAAATGCGTCATTTTCTTTATTGTGTTGGGTTGAGGATTTTTCCGACCTTTGCGGAGACGCGGTTTAGAATTATTTTAATCACTTAAACCGCGCCAGCTCCGACAGTTGTCGGAGCTGGCGCGGCCAAGCCAATCCAACATACGACGCATATCGCACAGGGCGCGGTTCAAAGCGCCTGCCGCGCCCAGGCGACGATCCCTCTCGTATCCATCGCCCCGGCCGTGCGCGCAACCTCGGCGCCCCCGCGAAACAGCGCCAACGTCGGGATACTGCGGATGCCGAAACGCGCCCCCAGGGCTTGCGCCTCCTCGGTGTTGATCTTGACCAAACGCAGGTTCGGCTCAAGCAGACCGGCGGCGGCCTCGAAGGCCGGGGCCATCATCCGGCAGGGTCCGCACCAGGGCGCCCAGAAGTCCACCAAGAGCGGCAAATCGCTGCGCGAGAGGTGGCGCGCAAAGCGGGACTCGTCCAGCGCCAGCGGCTGGCCGAGAAACAGTGGACCGTGACACTTGCCGCATTTCGCGGCGGCGCCGAGACGCTGCCGAGGGACCCGGTTGACCGCGTCGCAGGCGGGGCAGACAACATGAAGCGATTCGGACATGGCGATGACTCCTTGCGGTTGGATCCGGATACCCGGCTCGATCGGCTTGAATCGACCTCAACGGACAGTTATGTTCGACGATCAGATCCACGCCATCCGATCCGTTTGAAGGAGTGTCCCGATCATGGCCGATTCACCGTATATCGTAACCGTTACGGCAGAGAACTTTCAGGCGGTCGTCCTGGAGGGCTCATTCGACCGCCCGGTTCTGGTCGACTTCTGGGCCGACTGGTGTGCACCCTGCCGCATGCTGATGCCCATCCTCGCCAATCTAGCCGCCGAGTACCGCGGGCGATTCATTCTGGCCAAGGTCAACACCGAAGAGCAACAGGCGCTCGCTGCCGAGTTCGGTATTCGCAGCCTCCCGACGGTGCAGTTGTTCAAGTCCGGACACCCTGTGGATCAGTTCATGGGCGCCCTTCCCGAGGGTCAGATCCGCGAATTCCTCGACCGGCACATCCCGCGCGCGTCCGACGGGCTTTTGGCGCAGGCGCAGGGGCTGCTGGTCGCAGGCGATCTCGCCGGCGCCCGAACCCTGATCGACCGCGCACGGGAGGCCGATCCCGAGAATGCCCGCCTAGCGCTCGCCGAGCTACAGCTCATGGCGGCTCGGGGCGAGATCACAGAGGCGCTGGCGGCGATCGACAAGCTCCCGATCGAGCTCGCGGGCGAGCCCGAGGTCTTGGCACTGCGCGGTCAGCTGCGGTTTGCGACGGCGCTCGAGGACGCACCGCCGGAAGCGGATCTGACTGCCCGGCTCTCGGACGACCCGGCCGACAGCCTGGCCCGCTATCAGCTCGCCGCACACCAAGTCCTGCGCGGTGATTACGCGTCGGCGCTCGAAAATCTCTTGACCCTCATGAAACGCGACCGCGCCTTTCAGGACGACGCCGCACGCAAAGGCATGCTCGCGGTCTTCGATCTGCTCGGCGGCGGCGACTTGGTTGCCGGGTATCGCGCGAAAATGATGAATGCGCTTTACTGAGTCGCGTATCGAGGGATCCTCTTGGGTCCGAGGTGCTTTCGGCCTCGTGCGTGACAATGGCCTTTGAGCGACGCGACTCAGGATTTTTTGGGTGATTTTCGGGAAAGGATCTGCCCAGGATTTTTTGGGTGATTCTCGGGAAAGGATCTGCCGGAGTGGGGCGAATTCATTCGCCCCTACGACCTCTACATCCTGCACAGGTCTTTCAGATATGTGAAATCGGGATGCCCATCCAGCGAAATCACCTTCCGTGGCGTCGGGCGCGGGGATCATTCGGCTCGATTGCGAAAGAGGCAGAGATCCTCCCAGGGATGGCCGAGCCATTGCGGCGCCTCATGTGCGGCCCGCTCCCCAGCCTCGCCGTGGCATCCGCACACACCGGCTACCGCGATCAGGGTGTCCTCCGAGAAGACCAAGGGGACGTAGTGGCGCAGCCAGCTTGGGATGCCGGCCTCCTGAAAGAGATTTTTGAGGGTGCGGCGGCGGGACGTCGACCGCGGCCGGCAGGTCTGCCCGGTCGAGCCGAAGCGCACCGTCGTGGCCGCCTCCGCCCGTTGCGCCTGCTCCGAGCCGTCGCTCGCGCCCGCCCATTGCAGCCATCCGAGCCCAGCCGGAAGATCGATCACGGGTGGTATCCCGCTCGGCGCTCGACGGATCGTCAAGGCGCCGGGAGGCGGCGGCAAGGGAGCTAGGGCAAAGAGGTCGTCCCTGTAGCGGCGCACCTCGCAGCCCGACCAGGCGACCAGCGGATCGGCATCGGCACGGGCAGCCATGACCTCGTCGAGGATGCGCGCGAGACGTCGCATATCGGGCAGCGCAAACCCGCGGCGACGCAGCCACAGGCGCAGCACGGCCTTGCGTCGCGGTGGCTCCAGCGCACCGAGCGCGCGGATGCCGAGCGTACCCGGCCGCACGCCGGCACATGCGTCCATCAGCTCCGCCGCCAGATCGTCAAACAGTTGGGCCGCCTCGGCACAGTGGCCCGCGCTGCGCGAAAGGGTCGCGGAGAGTCCCGGCCAGCGCGAGCGCAGCAAGGGTATGACGCTGCTGCGCAGATAGTTGCGGTCCATCCGGAGCGATGCGTTGCTCGGATCTTCGATCCACGAGAGTCGCAAGGCGCGAACATACTGCTCCAACGCCGCCCTCGGGACATCCAGCAGGGGCCGCACCAGAAGGCCCTGACCGAGGTCAGCCTCGCGAGGCATGGCCGCCAACCCGTGAATCCCGCTCCCGCGCAAGAGCGCGAGCAACAAAGTTTCGGCTTGGTCGTCCTGATTGTGTGCCGTCAGCATGAGATCGCCGGAGCGCAGCACGTCGGCAAGCGCGCAATAGCGTGCCTCGCGCGCCGTCGCCTCGAGGCTCTCTCCGGGGATGGGTGTGAGATGCAGAAGGCGCACCTCGAGGGGCACCCCGAGTGCGTTGCAGATGCGGCGACAGTGATCGGCCCACAAGGGCGAGTCGGGGTGAAGGCCGTGGTCGATGTGGATGGCCCGCAGTGTGGCGGGCGAGTGATCGGGTCGGTTGGCGGCCGCGTGAAGCAATGCGGTGGAATCCGTCCCGCCGCTGAATGCGACCCAGCAGTCGCCGGTGGGGCCGAGTCGGCGCAGCGCTTCGGCCAAGCGCTCCGGGACGCGCCCGATCATGGCCTCACCGCGGCGCCGGGCGTTCGTCCTTGAACTTGCCGTAGCCCATCAAGCGCTTGTAGCGCGCGGCAACCAGCACATCCGGATCGGTCCCGCACAGCTCGTCGAGACGGGTCAGGAGCGCGGCCTTGATCGAGGCCGCGGTTGCCTCCGGATTGCGGTGTGCGCCGCCGAGCGGCTCCTTGATGATCTGATCGATCAGACCCTGCTCAAGCAGCTTGTCTGAGGTGATCGCCATCGCCTCGGCGGCGAGCTGGGCCTTGTCCGCGCTCTTCCAGAGGATCGAGGCGCAGCCCTCGGGCGAGATCACCGAGTAGGTGCTGAACTGCAACATGCCCAGCCAGTCGCCAACACCGATCGCCAAGGCACCGCCCGACCCGCCCTCGCCGACGACCGTGCAGAGGATCGGGGTGCGCATCCTGGACATCTCGCGCAGGTTGCGCGCGATCGCCTCGCTCTGGCCGCGCTCTTCGGCGCCGACACCCGGATAGGCGCCGGGCGTGTCGATGAAGGTCAGGATCGGCAGGCTGAAGCGCTCGGCCATCTCCATCAGACGCAGCGCCTTGCGATAGCCTTCGGGGCGCGGCATCCCGAAGTTGCGCAGGATCTTCTCCTTGGTGTCGCGGCCCTTCTGATGCCCGATCACCATGACCGGCCGACCCTCGATGCGCGCCAATCCGCCCACGATGGCACGATCGTCCGCGAAGGCACGGTCGCCGTGCAGCTCGTGGAACTCGTCGAAGATCCGCCGCACGTAGTCAAGAAGATAAGGACGCTGCGGATGCCGCGAGAGCTGCGAGATCTGCCAAGGGGTGAGCGCGGAGAAGATGGAGTCGGTCAGCGCGACACACTTGCTATGAAGCCGCTCGATCTCTTCTTGGATGTTCAGCTCGTTGTCGAAGCCGACGAGACGCAGCTCCTCGATCTTGGCCTCGAGCTCTGCGATGGGCTGTTCGAAGTCGAGAAAGTTCAGGTCCATATCCACAGAATCGTCGTTGGAAGCTGCGGGAGTCTGGCATTGGCGCCCCGCGAGTTCAAGCCGCCGTCGAGGATCCGACGGAGGCAGCTCCAATCCAAAAACGACGCATGCCGCTCCGGACGCGGTTTAGATGCGGATGACACCGGCCTCGAGCAAACCCACGAGGATCAGATAGATCCCGATGACATAGTTGAGGATGTTGGGCTTGACCAGGATGAGCACACCGGCGACCAGGGCGATGATGGTCTGCGCCTTCACGGCCTGCCCCTGATAGACCAACAGGAGCCCGAGCGCCCCGACCGCGAGCAGATAGGTCGCAACGGCATAGTTGAGGACACGCGGAGCGATCAGGATGATGAGGCCCGCAACGATCGCGAGCACGGCCTGCAACGGCCACTGAACGAGGACGTTCGGGATCTCCATCGGTGTGTTACCTCTGCTGGTTGAGTTGAAGCCCGAGGCGCAGCATCAATCCCCAATGTGGCGGTGCAGAGATCCCGAGCGTCCTCGTTCAGTGGCCGTTGCAGGCCGTGCTCGCGATCGTTGCGGGCCTCATCATCCTGATCGCTCCGCGTGTCCTCAACT
>NZ_JBBWVD010000052.1:0-27130 GCF_041903745.1 Thiocapsa sp. C2-2m
GCTCCATGTAGTCGATGACCAACTGAAAATCGCCGCGCGGCTCGAAGAGGGTCGCCCGACCGCGGACCAGCACCTCCTGACCGTTGGTCGGGCGGAAATTCAAGAGCATCCGCGTGGGCCGAAACATGGCACATCGGACCTGCGCCGCTGCATCCTTCAGCGTGAAATAGATATGACCGGAGGCCGGCTGGGCCAGATTCGAGACCTCGCCCTGCACCCAAAGCACGGGAACGCTCCCGTCGAGCACGGCCCGCACCTCGCTCGCCAGTCGGGCCACGCTGTAGATATCGCGGTGATCGTCGAGGATACGGAGTGGTCGTTCGAGCGGCATGGGCAGGATTCGCAATGAAAAGCGTCGACGTCGTCGACGTCGTTGCCATCGTTGTCGTTGTCGTTGTCGTAGTCGAAGTCCTAATCGACGATCGACAACGACAACGACAACGACAACGACAACGAAAGGTCTCGAAACATCTGCCGTGCTGCACTTGAGATCGCCGGCACTTGGGAGCAATCGATAATCAGGGGCTCCCCGGTGCGACGAGATCGTCCAGAATTCGGCCCATCAGCCGATTGGCCTCGGCGTAAACGGCCGCATCGACCCCGCGAATGGCCGCCTCGGTCTGAATCCAAGGCGCAGGCACCAGCTCGTCCCGGCAGTGATCGAGGATCGCCGCGGCGCTCTCGAGCGTGGTTTCCAGGTGGAACTGGAGCCCGACCACCTGTCGGCCGATCCGGAACGCCTGGTTCTCGCAGGCCGCGCTACGCGCCAGCCGCACCGCGCCGGGCGGCAGATCGAAGGTCTCGCCGTGCCAGTGGAAGACCCGGCTTTCGGCCGGAAAGCGGCAGCAGTCGTCAGGCGTGCCGGCGTCTTCGGGAACCCCTTGAATCGGGAACCAGCCGATCTCCTTCTCGGCATTGGGATAGACGCGGACACCGAGTGCGTCGGCGATCAGTTGTGCGCCTAGACAGACCCCGAGCACCCGGACCCCATGCGCGATCGCCTCGCGCAGGAATGCCTTCTCGGCACGCAGCCAAGGCAATTGCGCCTCGTCGTTGACGCTCATGGGACCGCCCATCACGATGACCAGATCAAGGCCCCCGACCGGCGGGAGCAGGCCGTCGTCGAAAAAACGCGTGTAGGTCGGGGTGATGCCGCGCACCGCCAACCAGGACGCCATCGAGCCGATGTCCTCGAACGGGACATGTTGCAGGACCTGGACCCTCATGGATCATCTCCTTCTCGGGTTGTCGCATCGGCTGCGGCTCGGATCGCTGTCGGCAGCCGGCGAAAGCGGGTCAATTTGAAACGCAAAGGCGCGAAGGACGCAAAGGGTTTTCGTGCGCCGACGGTTGGTTGTGCCTCGCACGGCTCGGCACAACCTAACCCCTAGCCACTCGCCACTCGCCACTCGCCACTCGCCACGATCGATCACCCATGCTGTCTATCGAAAACCTCTCGAAGCGTTTCGACACCTCACTCGATCACCCCCTTTTCGAGCAGGTCTCCTTGACCCTCTCGCCGGGCGAGTCGGTCGCCGTGATGGGCGAGTCCGGCGTGGGCAAGTCGACCCTGCTGAACTGCATCGCGGGTCTGGAGCCGGTCGACGGCGGCCGCATCCACTTGCGCGACACAGAGGTGACCGCTCTCGACGAGGACGCCTGCTCGCGGCTGCGTCGGCGCGAGCTGGGGTTCGTGTTCCAGGCGTTCCATGTCCTGCCGCACCTGACCCTGGCCCAGAACGTCGCCCTGCCGCTGTGGCTACTCGACGAGAAGGAGGCCGTCGCCGACCGGCGCGCCCGCACCATGCTCGAGCGGGTCGGACTGGGTCGGCGCGGCGACGACTGGCCGCGTCATCTCTCGGGCGGAGAGCTGCAGCGCGTCGCCATCGCCCGCGCGCTGGTGCATGCGCCGGCAGTCGTGCTCTGCGACGAGCCGACCGGAAACCTCGACCCCGAACGCGCGCAGGGTGTGCTCGAGCTGCTGTTCGAGGGCATCCACAACGCCGGTGCAATCGGGATCCTGGTCACGCACTCGCGCGCGGCGGCCGCCCATGCCGACCGCATCCTGCGCCTGACCGCGAGCGGCCTGGTCGAGGATGGGGGATAGGACGATGGGCCTCCTCGGATCCGGCACCGGTGCTGCCCTGCGGCATGTCTTTCTCGCCAGTCTTCGGCGGCGACGCCTCGCCACCGCATTGTCGCTGCTTGCGATCGCGCTCGGCGTGGCGCTCGGGCTGGCGGTGCAGCTCATCCATGCCGCCGCGCTCGACGAGCTCGGCCGCGGGATGCGCCTGTTGAGCGGAGAGGCGGATCTTCAGGTGGTCGGCCCGCGCAGCGGCTTCGACGACGCGGTCTATGCGCGGATCGCCCTGCATCCGGCGGTGGCCGCGGCGAGTCCGCTCCTGGAGATTCAAGCCCGGCTGCCGGGTCGCGACGAGACGCTGAGGGTGTTCGGGATCGATCTCTTCCGCGTTGCGCAGGTCACCCCCTCGTTGCTGCCCATCGTCGTGACGGCAGCAGCGGATGGCGGCGACGCCGAAGGCTCCGACGCGGATCGACCCGATCGACTGGCTGCACTCCGGCCCGATGCCGTCTTTTTAAGCCCTGCCGCGGGCACGCGACTCGGGCTGGATGCCGGGGATGCGGTCGCGGTCCAGGTCGGACTCGGCGAGGCGCGTCTGCGTGTCGAGGGCGCCGTGCCCGGCGCCGGCGTCGGGCAGGTGCTGGCCGTGATGGACATCGCCGGTGCCCAGCAGACCTTCGATCGGATCGCTCGCCTCACCCGGATCGATCTGCGTCTCGCCCCGGGGATCGAGCGCGGGCCGGCGCAGGAGCAGTTGCGCACCCTGCTGCCGCCGGGCGTCACACTCCTGACCCCGGAGGAGACGGCGTCCGAGGTCACGGGCGTGTCGCGTGCCTATCGGGTCAATCTGACCATGCTGGCGGCGATCGCGCTGCTGACCGGCGGCTTCCTGGTCTTCTCGACGCAGTGGCTTGCGGTCGTGCGCCGACGCCGCGAATTCGCCTTCCTGCGCGCGCTCGGGCTCGACCGCAACAGCCTGCGACGCGGATTGTTGGCGGAGGGCGCCCTGCTCGGGCTGGTCGGCGGCCTGATCGGCGTGATCCTGGCCTATCTGCTGACCGCACTGGCCTTCAGTCTGATCGGCGGCGATCTCGGCGCGGGTTTCTTTCGCGGCGTCGCCCCGCAGTTGCGCGTCGAGCCGGTGCTGACCCTGGCCTATCTCGGGCTCGGCGTACTCGCGGGCGTGGCCGGCGCCTGGCTGCCGGCACGCGAGGCCGCGCGCATGGTGCCCGCCCGCGGCCTGCGGGCGGGCGACGAGGCCGAGGTCTATCAGGCGCGTCCGCGCTGGGGTGCGGCCCTGATCGCCCTGAGCCTCGCCGCGCTGCTCTGTCTGCTGCCGCCGGTCGGCGGTGTTCCGGTGTCCGGTTATCTGGCCGTCGCACTCATCCTGGCCGGTGCCGTTCTCGCGATTCCGGGGGCCACGGTCGCTGCGATGCGGCTCCCGCCCGTGCAGGGCTCGCTCGTGACCCGTTTGGCTCGGGCACGCCTCGCCGCCGCGCCGGGGCAGGCGGTCGTGGCCGGTGTGGGGGTCGTGGCCAGCGTCGCCCTGGCGGTCTCCATGGCCATCATGGTCGACTCCTTCCGCGACTCCCTCGACGACTGGCTGACCCGGATGCTCCCCGCCGATCTCTATCTGCGCGCATCCGACTCGGGCGCAAGCGGCTATTTGGATCCGGATGCCGTGGCGCGCGTGGGCGCGCTGCCGGGTGTCGAGGCGGTGCGCCCGGTGCGCTTCGAGAGCCTGCGCATCGGCGAGGTGCGCGAGGCGATCGCGGTCATCGCCCGGCCGGTGCAGGACACCTCGGGCCTTCCGCTCGTCGCCGGCACGCTCGATCCACCCGCCGGACCCGGCACGGATCCGCCGACCTGGATCTCGGAGGCGATGGCCGATCGGCTGAGCCTCGGTGTCGGGGATCCGCTCGCCCTGCCCCTCGGCGAGCAGTTGCAGACCTTTCGCATCGTCGGCATCTGGCGGGACTATGCACGGCAACAGGGGGCGGCGGTGATCGAGCTGGAAACCTTCCGTGCCTTGACCGGCGATCGGCGCACCAACGATCTGGGCCTGACCCTGGCGCACGGGACGGATCCCGTCGCGGTCATGACCGCCATCCGCGCAACACTCGGCGATCGGGTCAGCGAGATGATCCTGCCCGGAGAGCTGCGCTCCATGATCCTGGAGGTCTTCGACCGCACCTTCCTGGCGACCTATCTGATGCTGGCGGTCGCGGTGACGATCGGTCTCTTCGGCATCGGCACCACCTTCGCCGCGCTCGCGACCAGTCGTCGCAAAGAGTTCGGGATCCTTCGCCACCTGGGACTGCCGCGACGCCGAATCGGGACGCTTCTGGCACTGGAGGCGGCACTGACCGCCGCGGTCGGCGTCGGCGTCGGACTGGTCGCCGGCGGGGCGATCGCGCTGGTGCTGATCAAGGTCATCAATCCGCAGAGCTTTCATTGGAGCATGGACATGCAGCTTCCGTTCGGCCTGCTGCTGGTTTTCAGCTCGGCGATGATCCTACTCGCCGCACTCGCCGCCCGACTCGCCGGTCGTCAGGCAATGCGGCAGGACGCGGTGCTCGCGGTGCGGGAGGACTGGTGATGCGCGCATGGCTTGTGCTGACCCTCCTGCTCTGCTGGCCGATCTCGGGCGTCCGGGCGAGCGACTTCGCCCCGGTGGTCGAAGGGCGCCCCTTGGCCTTTCCCGCGGACACGGGCGCACACCCGGATTTCCGCACCGAATGGTGGTACATCACCGGCTGGCTGACCGATGAGGCCGGCACCGAGCGCGGCTTCCAGGTCACCTTCTTTCGGGTTGGGACCGGCATCGGCGCGGCCAATCCGAGCCGCTTCGCACCGCGCCAGCTCATTCTGGCCCATGCGGCGATCGCCGACCCGGTCACCGGCGCCCTGATCCATGCCGAACGCATCGAGCGTGCGCTCGATCCCTTGGCCGGTGCCGCTGTCGGGCGGACCCGCGCCTGGATCGGCGATTGGGAGCTGGTGCTGGATGAGGATGGCGAGCAGTATCGGACCCGCATCACCTCCGACGCCTTCGATCTGGACCTTGAGCTGGTGCCGCCCGGCCCGCCCGTCCTCAACGGCCGCGCGGGCTTCAGCCAGAAGACACCGGACCCGAGCAACGCGAGCTACTACTACAGCCGCCCGCAGCTCGCCGTCGACGGGCGTATCCGCATCGACGGGGCGGACCTGAAGGTCAGCGGACACGCCTGGCTCGACCACGAATGGTCCAGCGAGATCATGCCCGCCCAGGCCCGAGGCTGGGACTGGATCGGCATCAACCTGCACCACGGCGGCTCGCTGATGGCCTTTCGGATGCGCAGGGACGACGACTCGCCGCTCTGGGCTGCCGCGACGCTGCAGGAGGGCACGGAGCCTGCGCGCATCCTGGCGCCGGAGCAGGTGAGCTTTCTCCCGCGGCGGCGCTGGCAGTCGCCCCGCACGGGCGCCGAATACCCGGTCGAGTGGACCCTGGAGATCGACGGCCGCACCCTCCGCCTGGAACCCCTGATGGACGATCAGGAGCTCGACGGCCGCCGCTCGACCGGCATCGTCTATTGGGAAGGTGCGGTCAGGGTGTACGAGGGGGAGCGCGAGATCGGACGTGGGTATTTGGAGATGACGGGGTATGCGGATCGTCCGGAGAACCTCTGAGAATAAACCGCGTCCGGAGCGACATGTGCGGATCGGGCGGGCGCTCGCGATCCCGGGGACGGGCGAGGTCGGCGGTGACGCGGTTTAGGCACAACCAAACGTCGCCTCGTAGGTTGGGCAAAGCGCAGCGTGCCCAACCCGCGCCGGCATCGCAGGGAGCCGTCGGGCACGCCGCGCTTTGCCCAACCTACCTGTGCCAATTGCCGTTTTCGGGCTCAACGATTGCCCTGAGGCGGCCGTTCGCGAGGCGTGCCTCGATGCGCGTGCCGGGCGGGGCCTCCTCGGGTGCTCGCACGATCGCGCCGTCCGGCAGGCGGGTGACGATGGCGTAACCACGGGCGAGTGTCGCCAGGGGGCTGCGGGCCTCCAAGCCGGCGACGGCGCGCATCAACCGCTCGCGCCGGGTCTCGGCGATCCGTGCTCGGGCGCGGACGAGACGCTCGGCGAGCGCAGCGACGGCGATTCCGAGCCCCTCCAGACGTCGTCCCGGCGAGACGAACATCAGGCGTGCCGCCGCCGGACGCAATCGAGACTGCGCTCGCGCCAGCCGATTCGACAGGAGCGAGACCAAGCGCTGCTCGAGCTGATCCAGACGCTGGGCGCGCTGTTGCAGGCGCGCCGCCGGGTGGAGCAAAGCCAGGTGACGCGCGAAGGCGTTGAGCCGTTGGCGGGCAGCGACCCGGTGACGCGCATGGGCCGCGTCCAGACGCCGCGTCAAGGCGACCAAGCGATGACGCAGATGCTCGCCAGAGGGCGCCACCAGCTCGGCCGCGGCCGAAGGGGTCGCCGCGCGACGGTCGGCGACCAGATCGGCGATGCTGATGTCGCTCTCGTGCCCGACCCCGGTGACGACCGGGATGGCGGAGGCGCGGATCGCTCGCGCCAGGGCCTCGTCATTGAAGGCGTTGAGGTCTTCGAGCGAGCCGCCGCCGCGGGCCAGGATGAGCACGTCGCACTCGGCGCGGGCGTTGGCCGCCGCCAACGCGGCGCGGAGCGACGCCGGGGCGGCCTCGCCCTGCACCTGCGCCGGATAGATGACCACGGGTAAGGCCGCGAACCGGCGCTTCAGGACGGCGAGCAGGTCGCGCACCGCGGCCCCGCTGGGCGAGGTGATCAGACCCACCTGTCGCGGAAAGGCCGGAATCGGCCGCTTGGAAACCTCGTCGAATAAGCCTTCAGCGGCCAGCTTGCGCTTGAGGCGCTCGAATTCTAGCCGCAACGCGCCCTCGCCACCCGGCTCCATGTAGTCGATGACCAACTGAAAATCGCCGCGCGGCTCGAAGAGGGTCGCCCGACCGCGGACCAGCACCTCCTGACCGTTGGTCGGGCGGAAATTCAAGAGCATCCGCTTGGGCCGAAACATGGCACATCGGACCTGCGCCGCTGCATCCTTCAGCGTGAAATAGATATGACCGGAGGCCGGCTGGGCCAGATTCGAGACCTCGCCCTGCACCCAAAGCACGGGAAAGCTCCCGTCGAGCACGGCCCGCACCTCGCTCGCCAGTCGGGCCACGCTGTAGATATCGCGGTGATCGTCGAGGATACGGATTGGTCGTTCGAGCGGCATGGGCAGGATTCGCAATGAAAAGCGTCGACGTCGTCGACGTCGTTGCCATCGTTGTCGTTGTCGTTGTCGTTGTCGTTGTCGTTGTATGAAGTTTACCTGCGCCCGTTGAAATTCTATACTTTCGGGTTACTTTCCTGTTCTGGTCACTGATTGCGGAGCCTCCCCATGCGCCTGATCCAGGAAGCACTCACCTTCGACGACGTCCTCCTTGTTCCGGCCCACTCGCGGGTGCTCCCGAACGAGGTCGATTTCCAGACTAAGCTGACCCGCGGCATCTCGCTCAAAATTCCACTTGTCTCGGCCGCAATGGACACGGTCACGGAGGCGCGCCTGGCGATCGCAATGGCGCTGGAAGGCGGCATCGGGATCATCCACAAAAACATGAGCACCGAGCGCCAGGCCCGCGAGGTCATGGCGGTCAAACGCTACGAGAGCGGCATTATCCGCAACCCCATCACGGTCGGGCCCGGGACCAGCATCGGCGAGGTGCTGAAGCTGACCCACGCGCACAACATCTCGGGCGTGCCGGTGACTGAGAACGGCCTGCTGGTCGGCATCGTTACGGGGCGCGATCTGCGTTTCGAGACCCGCATGTCCGAGCCGGTCTCGACCATCATGACCCCGCAGGAGCGCCTGGTCACGGTGCGCGAGGGTGCAAGTCGCGAGGACGTCCAGCGCCTTCTGCACGAGCACCGCATCGAGAAGGTCTTGGTCATCAACGACCGGTTCGAGCTGCGCGGTCTCATCACGGTCAAGGACATTCAGAAGGCAAAGGACTTCCCGAAGGCCTCTCGCGACGCCCAAGAGCGGCTGCGCTGCGGTGCGGCCGTGAGCGTGGGCAAGGGAACGGACGAGCGCGTCGCCGCCCTGGTCGAGGCCGGGGTCGACGTGATCGTCGTCGATACCGCGCACGGACACTCGCAAGGTGTGCTGGATCGGGTCGAGTGGGTCAAGGTTCGCTACCCGGACGTCCAGGTCATCGGCGGCAATATCGCCACGGCGGATGCCGCCCGTGCGCTGGTCGACGCAGGTGCCGATGCGGTGAAGGTCGGTATCGGGCCGGGCTCCATCTGTACCACCCGGATCGTCGCCGGTGTCGGCGTCCCGCAGATCACGGCGGTCTCCAACGTCAACGAGGCGTTGGAAGGCACGGATGTGCCGCTGATCGCCGACGGCGGTCTGCGTTTCTCGGGGGATGTCGCCAAGGTCATCGCGGCCGGGGCCAACAGCGTCATGATCGGCGGACTCTTCGCCGGCACGGACGAAGCACCGGGCGAGGTCGAGATCTACCAGGGGCGTTCCTACAAGTCCTACCGCGGAATGGGCTCGCTCGGTGCCATGGGCTCGAACGAGGGGTCGAGCGATCGCTACTTCCAAGAAGAGACCGAGAAGGAAAAGCTGGTCCCGGAGGGCATCGAGGGTCGCGTGCCTTACAAGGGCAGCGTGCTGAACGTCATTCACCAGCTCGTCGGCGGCCTGGGCTCAAGCATGGGCTACACCGGCTGCGCGACGATCGAGGAGATGCGCACCAAGCCGCAGTTCGTGCGCGTGAGCGCGGCGGGGATGCGCGAGTCGCATGTCCATGACGTGCAGATTACGAAGGAAGCGCCGAATTACCGTATCGACAATTGATTTCTTGCGCCGGATTGTGCTTTAGGCACAATCCGGCGCAAGAAATCAAGATGCTTTTTTAAGGTTGTCCTGGCGTCCCGTTAGGTGACGTCCTGGAATGGAACGACCGGCATGTAGGGGCGAATTCATTCGCCCCTACGGGTCTTAAAAGGGTGCCGGTCGGGATATCGATTCCCGGAAATCACTTTTAAAGATGCCGTTGAGACCGATCATCGTTTTCCCCTCTCTGTCCCGCCCCCTTCCGGAACCATCTCCACGCCATGACCAATATTCACGCCGACCGCATTCTGATCCTCGACTTCGGGTCGCAGTACACACAATTGATCGCGCGGCGAGTGCGCGAGGCGGGGGTTTACTGCGAGCTGCACCCGCACGACATGGCGCCTTCCGCGATCCGTGACTTCGCACCGAGCGGCGTGATCCTGTCCGGGGGGCACCAGTCCGTCCATGAGGATGAGACGCCCCGCGCGGATCCGCTGGTGTTCGATCTGGGCGTGCCGGTGCTGGGCATCTGTTACGGCATGCAGACGATGGCCGCGCAACTCGGTGGCAGCGTTGCACCGGCGACACATCGCGAGTACGGCTATGCGCAGGTGCGCGCCCGCGGCCACTCGCGCCTGCTGCGCGACATCGAGGATCACACCAGCCCGGAGGGCTACGGCCTGCTGGACGTCTGGATGAGCCACGGCGACCGGGTCGAGACACTCCCGCCGGGCTTTCAGGTCATCGCCGAAACCGCCAACGCGCCCCTAGCCGGCATCGCCGACGAGGAGCGCCGCTTCTACGGCGTGCAGTTCCATCCGGAGGTGACCCACACCCGTCAGGGCCAGCGGATCATCGAGCGCTTCATTCACGAGATCTGCGGCTGCGGGCGTCTCTGGACCCCCGGCAACATCATCGAGGACAGCATCGCCAAGGTGCGCGCCCAGGTCGGCAGCGACGCCGTCCTGCTCGGACTCTCGGGCGGCGTGGATTCCAGCGTCGTCGCCGCCCTGTTGCACCGCGCGATCGGCAGCCAACTGACGTGCGTCTTCGTCGACAACGGCCTGCTGCGTCTCGGCGAGGGCGATCAGGTCATGAGCACGTTCGCCCGCCACATGGGCGTGCGGGTGATCCGGGTCGATTCCGAAGACCGTTTCCTCGGCCGGCTCAAGGGCGTGACCGATCCGGAGCAGAAGCGCAAAATCATCGGCAACACCTTCATCGAGGTCTTCGACGACGAGGCGAGCAAGCTCGCCAACGTTCAGTGGCTCGCCCAAGGAACCATCTACCCGGACGTGATCGAATCCGCCGGGGCCAAGTCGGGCAAGGCCACCGTCATCAAGTCACACCACAACGTGGGCGGCCTGCCGGAGGAGATGAACCTCAAGCTGGTCGAGCCCCTGCGCGAGCTCTTCAAAGACGAGGTCCGCAAGATCGGCATCGAGCTCGGCCTACCCTCCGAGATGGTCTATCGTCACCCCTTCCCGGGGCCCGGCCTCGGCGTACGCATCCTGGGCGAGGTCCAAAAGGACGACGCCGTCACCCTGCGCAAGGCCGACCACATCTTCATCGACGAGCTGCGCCGCGCCGACCTCTACGATCAGGTCTCCCAAGCCTTCGCCGTCTTCCTGCCGGTGCGCTCCGTCGGCGTCGTCGGCGACAAGCGCCAGTACGCGCATGTCATCGCGCTGCGTGCGGTGGAAACACTCGATTTCATGACCGCCCGCTGGGCCCACCTCCCCTACGATTTCCTGGATCTGGTGTGCCGACGCATCGTCAACGAGGTCCCCGGCGTCTCCCGCGTCGTCTACGACATCACCGGCAAACCGCCGGGCACGATCGAGTGGGAGTGACCCCGCGGCACAAAAAGCCGTAACCAAACAGGATCGGACCGGTAGGATGGATAGAGCGCAGCGAAACCCATCCTCCCCGCTCCGCCGCCCAAGACATACACCAAGTAAAGGTATGGGTGACACCCGCTCCGCGGTGGCGCGCATGCCCTTGGCGTTCCGCGCCACGCGCCGATTCGGTCACAGTCCTAAACCAGGTCTGCGATGTCACTGTCCTGGATCTCGCGCAAGCCTCCGCCGAGGCGCGCGCCTCGGCGGCCGAGCACGAGAGTCCGACCGAATGCCCCGGAAACCGCACGGATCGACTCATCGATGGATCCTTCGAAAGAGACCGACGACCACTGGATGCAATTAGCCCTGACCCTCGCCGACCGGGCTGCGGCCGAGGGCGAGGTTCCGGTCGGCGCGATCCTGGTCCTAGACAACGAGCTCATCGGCGAGGGCTGGAACCGCCCGATCGGTGCCCACGACGCGACCGCACATGCCGAGATCCAGGCGCTGCGCGATGGCGGGCAACGCCTAGGCAACTACCGCCTCCCGGGCACAACCCTCTACGTCACCTTGGAGCCCTGCGTCATGTGCGCAGGCGCCATCATCCATGCGCGTGTCGGCGAGGTGGTCTTCGGCGCGTCTGATCCGAAGGCAGGCGCCTGCGGAAGCCTCTTCGACATCCTGCCGTCGGACGGGCGTTTCAATCATCGCACCGGATGTCGCGGAGGCATCCTCGCCGAGGCGTGCGGCGAAACACTGCGTGGCTTCTTCCAAGCCAGGCGTCAACGACAAACGATCCCGACGATAGACAAGTAAGGTTCATCGACTTACACTTACGCGCTTGTCGAAAGTGCGCAACTCGCACGACAGACAATCTCGGAGAGGTGCCGGAGTGGCCGAACGGGCTTGACTCGAAATCAAGAGAAGGCGCAAGCCTTCCGTGGGTTCGAATCCCACCCTCTCCGCCATACCATTTTGCAACATGCTGTAACACTTCACTTTTTTTCATCCGGTAGGCGATTCGCCCCACACCTCGCCCCACACTGCGACATGGATAGGCCCGTTCTCGGCCTGATTTCGACCTCCTTTCGAGCCGACGAGCGGTCGCTCCTCCATCCCGTGACGTGACGATATTCCGACCGAGCGCGGCCTCGACGGAGCGCCGGGTCGCGGCGTCAATCCTTCGGGAGAATCGAGCGGTCGCGGTGTCGATTCCGAACCGTTGGATGCAAGAAACAACAACCCGATCTGTGGAGCAGCTTCGCCATGCGCCCGTCGATCTCTTGATGACCCGCTGCGGTGATGGATTGCACCAGCGCCGCGAACTGCCTACCACCACTTCGAGGAGAAAACGAAAGGCAGCCTGGAGCCCGGCAAGCTGGCCGACTTCGCCATCCTCTCGAAGGACCCGACGGCGGTCGAACCCACCACCATCGCCGATAGCAAGGTCACCGAGACGATCAAGGAGGGCGTCACGGTGTTCCGCCTGACGGCGGAGGAGGAGCGCAAGGCCGAGCTGATGCTCCACCCGGGGAGCGACGGCCGCGATGTGTTCGCGAGCAAGAGTGGCATCACCGCTGGTTGGGAAACCTTTCTCGGTGCAGGAACCCGCACTCCGCGTCGATGGATGAGACGAACTCTCGCCATTCGGCCTTTTCGGTCAGACGGCCGTAGGTGATGGCGCACAGCCGGCAGGCGTAGGTCTCGGGCGAGAAGAGTTTGTACCCGACGTCGGCCATGGTATTGAAGAGTCCGCTGTCGGCGTTGTAGACGAACAGCAGCCGCAGGGGGCTTGTCTCAGGCATGGGGTTTCTCCCGGACCGGAAGCATCAGCAGCTGTAGCGGTGTCTGCCAACGCGGACCCTCGAAATAGCCGATTCCGAAACGGATCCCTTGAAGATCGTCGCGCAGTCGGAAGCTCCCGAGGAGCCGATCCCAGAAGGAGAAGATGGTCCCGTAGTTGGAGTTGGTCTCGGCAATGATCTCCGAATGATGGACCCGGTGCATGGACGGCGACACCAACAGGATGCGCAGGCGCCGATCCCAAGCCTCGGGCAGGCGGATGTTGCTGTGATGCAAGACGATGACCACGACCATCAGGGATTTGTAGAGGATGAAGGTCGCGAGACCGAGCCCGATCCCAAAGATCACGACGGCATTAAGCAGGGTCGAAAGGACGATCTCGCCGGGATGAAAGCGAAACGCGGTCGTGGAGTCCATCCGCGGGTCGGTGTGATGGACCCGGTGGAGCCGCCACAACAGCGGGACCTCATGGTTCGCGCGGTGCCAGAGATACATCCAAAGATCGAACAGCAAGAGGCCGGCAATCACAGCGATCGGAGCCGGCAATGCGGTCGCGTTCAAAAGACCCCAGCCGCGCGTCTGCGCCAGCTCGATCGACATGAGGATCAGGGGCGCCATCACGGCGCCGACCAGGCCGGCCATGAGCGCGAGACCGATATTCCGAGCCGCGTGGGACCAGCGTCCGGCGGCCTGATCGTAGAAGGGGATCAACCCTTCCAAGACGAACAGCGTCGCCAGAACCGAGAGGCCCACCCATTGGTCCATGCTCATCCTCGACCTCGCTCGTAGAGCTCGGCGAGTCGCGTCGGGGCTGCGCCAAGCAGGTAGCGGAGGATGAGCCACGCGTTCATGAGCTGCTGGCGGACCACGCCATTGCGACGAAAGCGCACGGCGGAGGTCGTCACCTCACCCGGCAGCTTGAGAACACGCGCGCGGCGGCGGGCGCGGCGCAGCAGCTCGACATCCTCGAACAAAGGCCAATCCGGAAATCCACCGAGTTGGTCGAAGAAGCGTCGCCGGATCAGGATCCCCTGGTCTCCGAAGCTGGTGAGGAGCGAGTCGAACCGCGAAAACCAGCCGTAGACGCCGAGCAGCCAATGGACATCGTCGAAGCGCAGACGAAAACAGGCCAGCTCGGCATCGTCGGCAGCGAAGGCGGACTGCGTCAGCGCGGCGGCCTGCGGGGGCAGAAGGCTGTCGTCATGCAGGAAGAGGAGAAGCTCGCCCGCAGCCGCTCGGGCACCGGCGTTGCATTGCGGTCCGCGTCCAGGGGTTGCAAAAAGGGTCTGTGTCGCACCTGCGATCAGACCTGGCGGACGTGGCAGCTCGACGGGCCGAACTGGATCCGCACCTGAGCAGGCAACGACAACGATAATCTCGGCTCCCGGGAACGCGCATCGACAGGCGTCGAGACAGGGCTCGAGATGAGGGCCGACGCGCCTGGTCGGGATAATGATCGAGAGGCTTGGCATGAGATGGACTGCGGCGGCGCACCTGTCGCGGACATGGGAGGGATCTGGCCCGCGGGACGCCGAAATCAACCCGCGGGCTCCTCAAGGAAACCCGAGCAGCTTATGGGTCTGGATGCTCAGACGCCATTGCGGCCTGGCTTGGCAGTAGGCAATCGCTTGGCGCGTGTGCTCTTGAAGGTGCGGGCCGTCCATCGGCTGAAGGAAGAAATGCTCGAACGCGAGGTGCTCGAGATCCTCGGGCGAGAGGCCGGGCTGGGGAAAGACGAGCTTGAGCTCCGCGCCGCTCTGCTGGTGGAGATCGGCGCCGGCCTTCGGGCTGACGCAGATCCAGTCGACACCTTCCGGGACAGACAGCGTCCCGTTGGTCTCGAGGGCGATCTCGAAACCCAGTGCATGCAGCGCCTCGATCAAGGCAACGTCGAGCTGGAGCAGCGGCTCGCCTCCGGTCAGCACTGCGAAGGGCCGACCGCCCGAACCGGCGTGCTCGGACCAGGTAGCCCGGATCCGTTCGGACAGGATCTCGGGATCTCCGAACAGTCCACCGCCTTCACCGTCGGTCCCGCGAAACTCGGTGTCGCAGAATCGACAGATCGCCGTCGCGCGATCTTGCTCGCGTCCGGACCAGAGGTTGCACCCGGTGAATCGGCAGAACACCGCCGCGCGTCCCGCCTGCGCGCCCTCGCCCTGCAGCGTGTAGAAGATCTCCTTAACGCTGTAGCTCATAGCGGAAGTGCCGGCCCCAACGCGCCCCAGCAGAGAACAGCGCCGCAGCCCGGGGTTTCGTGCAGGTCGATGCGATCCAATCGGGGGAGCGCGGCGGCGACCTCCTCGCGAATCCAGAGGAGCAGGTTAGCCGGATCCGCCTGGCGCACGCGCGGGAGCGCGTCGAGCCGATGATGGTCGAGTCGGTCGTAGACCGGTTTGAACTGTCGCTTCACATCGCCGTAGTCGATCGTCCAGCCGAGCACCTCGTCCAGCGGAGCAGTCAGGTGCAGGCGCATCAGATAGCTGTGGCCGTGCAGGCGGCGGCGCCGATCTCCCTCGGGCGCCTGCACAAGCTGCAACGCGCTCTCGAAGCGTTGCTCCTTCCAGATCCGATAATGCACGCCGTCGTAATGACAACCCGCGGTGGCCGTCTCGTAGACCGTCACGACGGACAACTGCGGAAAGACCGGTCGCAGTCGCTCCCAGATCCAACGCGCCAACATCTCGCTGGTCGGATTCTCCAGGCCGGGGATCTCGTTCAGGCAGGCGTGATCGAGCTCGGCGTGCAGGGGGGCCCAGATGGCCTCGAGCCGATCGAAGTCGATGCCCATGTCGTTTCCGGCAAGATCCTGATTGGCGTGCAGGATCACCTCGAACCCGTGACCGTGCATGCGACCGCACTGGTGACCCTCGGGGACATTCGGCAAGCGGTGGGCGGCCTCGAAACGAAAGCCGCGCCATACATGCGCCTGCTCGAGGCCGTCCAGATCGACACCCTGATCGCAGGTGCTCTGGATACCGACCGAAACAACCCCGGGCACGCCGAGATGCGCCAGCACCCACCGCGCAAGATTCTCGTCGGTCGGGATCGGCAGGTGCTCGTTGAGGTCGCTGTAATCGAGTGGCGCGATCGTGTCTGCAAGCGCCCGAGCGAGCGCGTCCGTCTCCCCGCCGGGAAAGGGTGCCCAAGCGATCGGAAGCTCCGCGCGCACCTTGGCGACGAAGCCGTGCCCGTGCAAACGGCGCGACCGGTGTCCGGCAGGCAGGATGGAGACGCGCCGCGCGGCCTCGAACGGGACGGCGGCGACGTAAAACAGCTGTTCACTCATGGGACGAGGAGACCGAAACGAAGGCTGAGCGGATCCGGGCAACCTGCATCCGCGAAGCCCTTGGCGCGAAGCAGGCAGGAATCACAGAGACCACAGGGACGGCCATCCGTTCCGGGATCGTAGCAGCTGCTGGTCAGACCATAGTCGACACCGAGCGACAGACCTCGGGCGATGATCTCGGCCTTGGTCATCTGCATCAAAGGGGCGTGGATCTTGAGCCTTTGGCGCCCTTCGACCCCGGCCGCGGTCGCCAGATTGGCCATGTGCTCGAACGCCTCGATGAAGGCCGGTCGACAGTCGGGATAACCGGAGTAATCCTGCACGTTCACACCGATGAAGATGTCCTCGGACCCGAGTGTTTCAGCCCAAGCGAGCGCGAAGGACAGAAATACGGTGTTGCGTGCCGGGACATAGGTGACCGGAATCCCATCGCCGATCGCCCCGGCGGAACGCCCCTTGGGCACCGAGATGTCTGCCGTGAGCGCCGACCCGCCGAAACGCCGCAGATCGATCTCGACGATTGCATGCTCCACGACCCCGAGCGACTCGGCGACGTGGGCGGCGGACTCGAGCTCGATGCCGTGGCGCTGGCCGTACCGAAACGACAATGCATGGACAGCGAACCCTTCGGATATCGCGATGGCCGATGCGGTTGCGGAGTCCAAGCCCCCGCTCAAAAGAACGACTGCCGGTTTCATGATCTTGGAAGGCGGAGAATGGCGCTAGGGCGCATCGGGCGGGGCCTAAGCCGGCACTCGAGGCTCAGTTCCATTCGTCCGTGGGCGGGACCAGCAAGCGGATTCGTGCAAGTGCGGTGTCACCAACATCGGAGAACTCGATCCCGAGCAGCCAGCGCTCCTCGCCGGTGCTCGGCGACACCCAGACCACCGAGCCGACGGCTTGAATCCCTTCCGGGATCTCCGGCGCCTCCATCTCCACCAACAGCCGAGAACGCACCGCGAAAAGGCGATCGGCCCACACTTGCAGCCCGCCCTCGCTGATGTTGCGCCCGAGCACCACGTGCATCCCCGGGGCACCGCCGTCCGCATCCGAGCCAAGTTGCACGAGACGAGCGTGGCAATCCCATGACACTCGCTCGTAGCTCCGTCGATCCGCTTCGCTGATCGCCATAGATACCTCAAACCGTATGATTGATTGAAAAGCCTCAAGGCATCCGATCGGCTCGGCCGGCGGGACGCCGGTCACAACCTCGTTGGCGCGAACCGCTTATTACGCAGCGCTGCGCTAAGGATAGCGCTCGCTCGGGGGCCTGTCGACCTACCTTGCGGCCGATCGCGAACGGCAACGGACAAGGTCGGAGATCCCGCATAGCGCGCGGCTTAGAGCTTGGCGAGGCGCCCGTTGAGGTTCCTTAGCGCGAACCTGCAAAGAGCACGGAGCATCGCCGCTCGACTGCAGCCCCGAAGCCGTCGACCGGAGGCCGCGTGCTGAAAGCCGCAAGCTGATAGCTCATAGCTGACGGCTGGAGGCTGGAGACCGGCGGCGGGAAGCAGGCGGCCGAACGCTAAGGTGATTTCCGCAAACTTCCATACCCGTAGGTTGTGCTGACGATAGGAAGCACAACTTGCGCCGACGGTTGGTTGTGCCTCGCACGGCTCGGCACAACCTACGCCCTTGGCATGAAGGTTTCCGGAATTCGCCTAACGAGCCAACCCGGCCGCGATCTGACGAATCCGCTCGACCATGGCGACCAGACCGTTGCGGCGGGTCATGCTGAGGTGCTCGTCGAGGCCCAGACGGCTAAAGAAGGCTTGCGCATCGAAGGCGAGGATGGCGCCGGCCTGTTGGCCGGAGTAAAGCTGCTGCAGGAGGGCAATGAGACCGCGGACGATGTTGGCGTCGCTGTCGGCGAGGAACTCGATCACGCCGGGCGAGCCGGGACGCACGCGGGCCGCCAGATGGACGCGACTCTGGCAGCCGGGGACGAAGGTCTCCGGGGTCTTCAAGGGATCCGGCATGGGCGTCAGGCGTTCGCCGAGATCCATGATCTGTTGATGGCGCATCGGCCAATCCGGAAGAAGCTCGAAGATCTCGGCGATCTCCTCCGCCGCCGACTCGGGCGAATCGGCCGCGGCTGTCGGATAGATGACATCGTCAGTCGACGTGTCGTTCGGCGCCATCCTGGCGGATGTCTCGCGAGCACCCGAGACGATCTCGGCGAGCGCAGCGGCGAGTCGCTCGACCTCGGCCGGGGTGTTGTAGACGCCGAAGGAGGCCCGCGCGGTCGAGGCGATGCCCAGGCGGTCCATCAGCGGCTGGCAGCAATGATGGCCGGTGCGGATGCAGATGCCGCGCAGATCGAGCTGCATGCCGATATCCAGCGTGCCGATCGGCGGATCGACCATGACCCAGGAGACCACGGCGGCCTTGTGCGGTGCGGTGCCCTTGATCTCCAGACCGGGGATCGCCGAGAGCCGCTCGGTGGCCAGCCGCAGGAGGCGCTGCTCGTGCGCGCCGATCCGTTCGAACCCGACCCCTTCGAGCCACTCGATGGCTGCAGCCAGACCGACCGCTCCAGCGATATGGGGCGTGCCGGCCTCGAACTTGTTCGGAAGCTGCGCGTAGGTTGTCTTCTCGAAGGTGACCTGCTCGATCATGTCGCCGCCACCCTGGTACGGCGGCATCGCCTCGAGCAGGCTGCGTTTTCCGTAGAGCACGCCCATGCCGGTCGGCCCGTAGAGCTTGTGCCCCGAGAAGGCATAGAAATCGGCATCGAGTGCCTGGACATCGGTCGCCCCGTGAGCGACCCACTGGGCGCCGTCGATCAGCGCCAGCGCCCCTGCGGCATGGGCCTCGTCGATGATCGTCTTGACCGGATTGACGGTGCCGAGTGCGTTGGAGACGTGATTGACCGCGACCAGCCGGGTGCGCGGCGAGAGCAGACGACGATAGGCATCCAGGTCGAGCTCGCCGGCATCGTCGATCGGGATGACCCGGGTGCGCGCACCCGTGGCCTCGCAGGCCATCTGCCAGGGCACGATGTTGGAGTGATGCTCCAGGTTCGAGAGGATGATCTCATCGCCGGGCTGCAGGTTGGCCCGACCCCAAGAGGCGGCGACCAGATTGATGGATTCGGTCGTCCCGCGCGTGAAGAGACACTCGACCGGCTCGGCGGCGTGCAGGAAGTGCGCGACCATCTCGCGCGCGTAGTCGTGCATCCGGGTGGCATTGCGGGAGAGCTGGTAGACCCCGCGATGGATGTTGGCATGGTATTGCTGGTGATAGTCGCTCACCGCCTGGATGACCTGGAGCGGCTGCTGGGTGCTCGCGGCATTGTCCAGGTAGGCCAACGGCTGGTCGTGCACGCGCGTTGCGAGGATCGGAAACTGGGCGCGCAGGGCCGCCAGATCCAAGGGCACGGAGGGTGCGGGGGTCGGGGAGAGTCGCGGGGTCATCTCGGTACATGCACTCGGATATGGCCATAGATGTCCAGATATTGGCGCGCCGGTCGGCCCCATGAGCGGTCGACACGCATCCCGTTGATCTGCAACTGGCGAAAATACTCTGGATGGTTCCGCCAGAGATCGATCGCACGCTCCATGGCGGCGGCCAAGGCGGACTCGGTCAGGTCGTCGAAGAGATAGCCGTTGCGCTCCTCGAAGGGACGATCCGAGTAGTTGGCGTCGAAGACGGTATCGGCGAGCCCGCCGACACGCCGTGCGATCGGAACCGCGCCGTATTCCATCGCAATCATCTGGGTCAACCCGCAGGGCTCGTAAATGCTCGGGATGAGGATCATGTCCGCGCCTGCATAGATGAGATGGGACAACTCCTCGTCATACGCAAGGACCAGACGGCAATCCGGATGCCCTTCGGTGTCCAGCTGGAGGCGCCGGAACTGCTCGGCGACCACCGGATCGAGTGCGGCCCCGAGGAGCGCGAGCTGGCAGTCGCTGGCGCAGGCATGTGCAATGCCGAACCGCAGGAGATGCACGCCCTTCTGATAGTCGAGCCGGCTGACGACGGCCACGATGGGCTTCTCGTCCTGAACGAGACCCAAGTAGGCGCGCAAGGCACGCCGGTTGACCTCCTTGCCGTCGAGCCGGTCGGCATCGAAGGGCTCCGGGATGTGCCGATCGGTCGCGGGGTTCCAGACTGCATCGTCGATGCCGTTCAGCACGCCTCCGAACTTGCCGTCGTGGGCCTTGAGGACGCCCTGAAGCCCCATCCCCTGCTCGGTGTTCTGGATCTCCCAGGCATAGCGCGGCGAGACGGTGTTGACGAAGTTGGAGAAGACGATCCCGCCCTTCATCAGATTGACCGCACGCGGATTGGCCGGATCCCGGAGACGGTCCGGCGTCATGAGGCGAGCCGGATCCAAGCCGACCTGACGCAGGATGGACTCGTCGACGACACCCTGGTAGCCGAGGTTGTGCAGGCTGTAACAGACGCGCACGTCCGTCAGTCCGAGCCGCTGGTACATCTCGAACAAGAGGACGGGCACCAGCGCGGTCTGCCAATCGTGACAATGGATGACGTCCGGGCGCCTGCCCGAGATCAGCATAAATTCGAGCACGGCGCGGCAAAAGAAGGCGAAGCGATCCGCATCGTCCGCCTCGCCGTAGATCCGCCCGCGCCGAAAGAACCGATGCGGCGAGTCGGACTCGATGAAGAAACAGGTGATCCCGTCGACCTCG
The DNA here is from genome assembly GCF_041903745.1 of Thiocapsa sp. C2-2m. Taxonomy (NCBI): domain Bacteria; kingdom Pseudomonadati; phylum Pseudomonadota; class Gammaproteobacteria; order Chromatiales; family Chromatiaceae; genus Thiocapsa; species Thiocapsa sp. C2-2m. The sequence continues at coordinate 20,525 of NZ_JBBWVD010000052.1, forward strand.
CCCGCATCCACCCGACAGTCGATCCACCGATCGAAATAGGGGACGCGCAGATCCCGATAGACCTCGCGGCGTCCCTCAATCAGATCGTGGCGCAGCGAATCGTATCCCGGCAAAAAGACCTCGACCTCTTGCCCGAGCGCCAGAAGCTCGCGCGAGAGCCCGTGCACGACATCGCCGAGCCCGCCTGCCTTCGCGATCGGCGCACACTCGGCGCTGACCATGGCGATATACATACCTTAAATTCCCGATTGGCTTTTTGATGGCGGGCGCGCCGATCCCCTCGACCCGTTACCCGCGGCGTCGACCCATGTCGTTATCCGCATTGCTGAAATCCTCTCACGGAGACACGGCTCCGTGTCTCCGTGAGAGACCTTCTCTTGTCGCGATATGGGTACAAGGTATGGCGTCGCCCCGCATGCAGGGCGATCCGGATGAGCCCTCGGCCGATCTTACGACGGCTCGTTGCCGCCGCGCGCCGCAATGTAGGCCAACGCCTTGTCGATGCGGCGCAGCGTCGCGTCCTTGCCGACCAGCCGCAGGGTCTCGTCGATGCCGGGCGAGGCGGCGCGACCGACGATCGCCACGCGCAAGGGCTGGGCGACCTTGCCCATCGGGGTTCCGAGCTCCTCGGCGACGCCTTCGACCACATACTTGAGCCCCTCCGGCGTCCAATCCTCGTAGGCCATCAGCTCGAAGGCCGCACGCAGACGCTCGAGCCCTTCGCGCGCCACCAGACGCAGATGTTTCTTCGCGGACGCCTCGTCGAAGGTCTCGAAGTCGCGATAGAAGAAGGCACTGATCTCGGCCAGCTCGGTCAGCGTCTTGGCGCGCGCGGCTTGGACCTTGACCACCTCGATCAGGTCCGGGCCGGTCGCGGGATCGATGTCGAGCCGCCCCATGTGCGGACTGAGCAGGCGGGCGATCCGCGCCGGGTCGGCGTGGTGCAGATACTGCTGATTCAGCCAATCGAGCTTATCGGTGTTGAACGCGGAGGCGGCCTTGTTCACGTCGCCGATCTCGAAGAGCTTGATCATCTCTTCGATGGAGAAGAGCTCCTGATCGCCATGCGACCAACCCAGACGGACCAGATAATTCAGCAGTGCCTCGGGCAGATAGCCCTGATCGCGATAGGCGATGACGCTCACCGCACCGTGGCGTTTGGATAGACGCGCCCCGTCGTCGCCGAGGATCATGGGTACATGGGCATAGCGCGGCGGCTCATGGCCGAGCGCACGGAGGATATTGATCTGGCGCGGCGTGTTGTTCAGATGATCGTCGCCGCGGATGACATGGGTAATGCCCATATCCGAGTCGTCCACCACCACGCTGAGGTTGTAGGTCGGCGCACCGTCGCTGCGCCGGATGACCAGGTCGTCGAGCTCGGCGTTGGCGAAGACAACCCGCCCGCGGATCATGTCGTCGACGACCACGACGCCGTCGGCCGGATTCTTGAAGCGGATGACGTGCGGCATGCCCGGATCGACCTCATGGCCGCGACAATGGCCGTCGTAGCGCGGTTTCAGACGCTGCGCCATCTGGTCCTCGCGCAGGCTCTCCAAGCGCTCCTTCGAGCACACGCAGCGATAAGCCAGGCCCTTGGCCAAAAGCTCGTCGATCACGGCGTTGTACCGATCGAAGCGCTGGGTCTGATAGAAGGGTCCCTCGTCGTAATCCAGCCCGAGCCAGGTCATGCCCTCCAGGATGGCGTTCACCGACTCGGCCGTCGAGCGCTCCAGGTCCGTATCCTCGATTCGCAGCACAAATTGCCCACCGTGCTTGCGCGCGAAGAGATAGCTGAAGAGCGCCGTGCGGGCGCCTCCGACGTGCAGATAACCGGTGGGGGACGGGGCGAATCGGGTACGGACGGTCATGGGCTTCCGGATCGGTTGAATGGGACGCGTGGCGCGATTCTAACAGAGGCCCTTCGAGCTGCTCGCTTGTTCGCTTACGGTACTTCCGCGCACCGATCAGTTTCAACAATCACTCACGGAGACACGGAACGTACGCAGAACAGATCCCGGATTCTCCGTGCCCTCCGCGTCTCCGCGAGAGGCATTTCAAGCTGGAACCACTGAGCCGATTCTCCCCCTACAGATTCTTCCCTCACCTTGTTCAATCGAGCCGCCTTGGGTTATGTTCGCCCCATGAAATTTTCCCAAGCAGACGGCAGCAGCGGTCACCTGATCGACGCCTACGGGAGCGAGGGCATCCTGATCGGCGGTCGACGCTTTACCCGCGGGCTGATCGTGACACCGAGCCGGGTCGAAGAGGGCTGGGGTCCGGCGCAACCGGCCGATTTGACGGTCGAGCACCTGGAAGCACTGATCGCGATTGAGCCCGAGATCCAGATCATCGTGCTGGGGACCGGCGAGATACAGGTCTTCCCCGATCCGGCGCTTTACTTTGCCGTGATCGGGCGTGGTGTCGGTTTCGAGGTCATGGATACGGGTGCCGCCTGCCGGACCTACAACATCTTGATGTCGGAAGGACGGCGCGTCGTCGCCGGTCTGCTGCCCTGGCGCTGAACCGCGCTGAACCGCGTCCGGCGTGGTCAATGCTGTTTCAGCATCGCCTCGCGTTCGGCTTGGCCCGCGAGACTTGGAGTCGACGCGGTTCAGGTTATAGTTGTTCGGGTCCGAATCTTCGCTGCCGCATGTCGGCTCGACGTTCGATCGTCATCGCATCATCCGGAGCGCTTCAACCCATGGATCGACAGATCGTTCTTTCCGTCCTCGGCGTCGCCGTCCTCGGCTTCTTGGGTGTCCTTCTCCTCATGCCCGCATCCATCGAGGACGGCCCGGATCGCTTGCCTTGGCGGGTCACGCAGGACGCTTCCGGGCACTCGCAGGTCTTCGGCTTCACCATCGGCGAGACCACGCTGGCGGAGGTGCGCAAGCTGTTCGGCGAGGACGGCAAGGTCAACCTCTTTCAGGACGCGACGCGAGCCGAGCCCTACGGTGTGGAGGCATTCTTCGATCAGATCCATCTGCAGCGCCTGCGCGCGGACTTCGTGATCTCGCTCGACGTCGACCAGGCCACCCTCGCCGCCATGTACGAGCGCGGCCTGCGGATCAGCCAGGTCGGCAGCGGCAGCCGCAAGATCAAGCTCGACCCGGCCGATGTCGAGACGCTGTCATCCCGCCCGATCCGATCCATCAGCTACCTTCCGAAGGCCAGACTGGACAATGACCTGATCGAGCAACGCTTCGGCACACCCGATCTGCGCCTGACCGAGCCCGGGACCGACATCGTCCATTGGCTCTACCCCGAACGTGGAATGGACATCAGCCGCAGCCCCAACGGGACCGTGATCATCCAATACGTCAACCCGGACGATTTCGCCCAACTCCTGAGCCCCTTGCAGGATGCCGTCCCCAGCGAGGAGACGCCGCCGGAGACCTGAGCATGTCGAAGCGCCCTCTTATCATCGCCTTGGCCTTGGTGGGCTTCGCCGTCGCCGGGGCGACGACGGCCGCCGAACCGACCAAGATCCGTTTCGTCACCGACTGGAAGGCGCAGGCCCCGCAAGGCGGCTTTTACCAGGCCAAGGCGCTCGGGCTCTATGCCGAGCAGGGTCTCGATGTCGAGATCGTGCAGGGCGGCCCCTCGGTGAATGTCCCGCTCTTGCTGGGCTCCAATCAAGCCGATTTCGGGATCGGCTCCAACAGCTTCATCCCGCTCAACATCGTCGCGGCCGGGATTCCGGCGACCGCCGTCGCGGCCATTTTTCAGAAAGACCCGCAGGTCCTGATCACGCACCCGCGCGAGGACATCCGATCCGTCGGTGACATGAAGGGCAAGCCCATCATGATCTCCGACGCCGGCGTCGGCAGCCATTGGATCTGGCTGAAGGCCAAATTCGGATTCACGGATCGGCAGATCCGCAAGTACACCTACAACCTCGCCCCCTTCCTCGTCGATCCCGGTGCGATTCAACAGGGTTATGTCACGAGCGAGCCCTACGAGATCGCGAAGGCAAGCGGCATCGAGCCACAGGTCTTTCTGCTCGCCGACGAGGATTATCCCTCTTACGGGACCCTGATCCTGGCCTCCGAGGAACGCATCCGGAGCGACCCGCAACAGGTCCGCGCCTTCGTCGCGGCATCCATCGCCGGCTGGAAGGACTATCTGACCGGCGACCCCGCACCCGGCAACACCCTGATCAAGGCCGAAAATCCGGAGATGACCGACGATGTGCTGCAGCACGCGATCGCCGAGATGAACCGCTACCGGCTCGCCACTGCGGGCGATGCCGAGACCGCCGGGATCGGCGTCATGACCGAGGCACGCTGGCAGGCCTTCTTCGACACCATGTCCGCCGACGATGTGTATCCGGCGAACCTGGATTGGCGGCGCGCCTTCTCGCTCGAATTCCTCCCGCCGAAACCGTGAGCAGCGGCCTGCGCCTCGATCGGCTGGCCAAGACCTTCCCCAACGGCACCGCAGCACTCGGGGAGCTGAGCGCCGACATCGAGGGCGGTGCTTTCGTCTCCCTGCTCGGCCCCTCCGGCTGCGGAAAGAGCACGGCGCTGAGGCTCATCGCCGGACTTGAGGAGCCGACGCGCGGTCGTGTCGACTGGCCGCAATCACGCGGCTCGCTCGGCTTTATCTTTCAGGAACCGACCCTCATGGCCTGGGCGAGTGCGGCCAAGAACGTTGCCTTGCCGCTTGAGCTCGCAGGCATGGCCAAGAGCGAAGCGCGTGAGCGGGCCAATATCGCGCTCGACAAGGTGGGGCTCGCGGGCTTTGATAATGCCCTGCCCCGCGAGCTTTCGGGCGGGATGCGCATGCGGGTCTCCATCGCACGTGCGCTGGTCGCCGACCCCGATGTCCTCTTGATGGACGAGCCCTTCGCGGCGCTCGACGAATTCACCCGCGGCAAGCTCAACGACGACCTGCTGCGCCTCTGGGCCGAGCGCGGATTCACCGGTGTCTTCGTCACCCACTCGGTCTTCGAGGCCGTCTATCTGTCGCGGCGGATCCTGATCCTGAGCGGTCGACCGGGGCGTTTGGTCGCCGATATCGACAACCCAGCAGCCTACCCACGCGCATCCGGCTATCGGACCTCCGCCGCATTCAACGCCACCGCGCGCGCGATCCTGAAGGCACTGGAGGATCGGGAGGCATGATGATGCAGGGCCTTCGGCTGCTTCTGCCGATCGCGCTCTTCGCCGGACTGATCGGGTTCTGGGAGTGGGCCGTCGCGCACTGGCAGGTGCCGCCCTTTATCCTGCCCTCGCCCGGCGCCATCCTGGCCGTCTTCGAGACCGACGGCGCATCGCTGATCGGCTCGGCCTGGATCACCCTAGGAACCACCCTCGCCGCCTTTGCGCTGGCGGTGCTTTCGGGTACCGCGCTCGCCGTCCTCTTCGCCTCCAGCCGCCTCGCCGAGGCGGCCCTCTCTCCGTACGCCGTCACCCTTCAGGTCACGCCAGTCGTCGCCATCGCGCCCTTGATCATCGTTTGGGTCGGCCTCGACAACGCCTGGCTCGCCGTGCTGATCCTGGCCTGGATCGTGGCCTTCTTTCCGGTTCTGGCGAGCGCCACCGCCGGGCTGAAGGCCATCGACCCCAACCTGCGCGACCTTTTTCGCCTCTATCGCGCCGGCTTCCGGCAGACCTTCCTGCGACTCATGATTCCCTCTTCCCTGCCCTACCTCCTCGCCGGTATCAAGACCGCCGGCGGGCTCGCCCTGGTCGGCGCGGTGGTCGCCGAATTCGCCGCCGCCTCCGGCAACACCGACGGACTCGCCTGGCGCATCCTCGAGGCCGGCAATCGGCTGCAGATCGCCAAGATGTTCGCCGCCCTGCTCTTGCTCGCACTCATGGGGGTCGTCCTCTACGCCATCCTAAGCTTCGTGGAATGGCTGCTGCTGCATCGCTGGCACGGAGATCGGCGGCGAGCCTAAGTCACCTGTCAGAAACAACTCAGCTCCGAATCCAATCGTTGTCGATTACGATTACGATTACGACAACGACAACGACAACCGTGGCGAAGGTATTCTCTCGTCGAGTTGTTTGAATTATTTTCACTAGCGCGTGACACCCGCTCTGCGGTGTCACGCATGCCCCGTGGCGCTCTGCGCCACATGCCGCAATGGCCGGAGTTACAGACAATGCCAGGTCCGTGCCCTTGCCGCCGCGACCGCGACGCCGCCGGCCACGCCCGCCGAAACTGCCCTATCCGATGCCGGTCGTGGCATGATGGCGGTAGCCGGGATAACGCAATGCTCAAACGAGCCGGTTGAGCGATAGCGAAACCGGCTTCGGCTGGAGCACATCGTTAGGCGATTAATCTCGTGCGTCCCCGTTTTTCCCTTCGGCAACACCTCCATGGCGCGCCGTGCATCGTTCTCATACTGAAAGCCGATGACGAAGTCATCAGCAAACCGTACGAGGAAGCAATGCCCTCTCATCCGTGGCTTGACTTCAGTCTCGAACCACTCATCCAGTACGTAGTGGAGATCGATATTCGCCAGCAAAGGGCTAATTACGCCGCTTACAATCTTGCATACTTGAAGTTCCGTTTGATTTGCCAGGCGCATTCTCGCCGCTGCCATTGCCGATGTCCGGATCGGGGTCGACCCGAAAGACCACCACAATCTCC
>NZ_JBBWVD010000053.1:0-27078 GCF_041903745.1 Thiocapsa sp. C2-2m
GGGTTCGGGGTTCGGGGTTCGGGATTCGGGGTTCGGCGTTTGGAGAAGGTGGGTCCCGACGAATCCCTTTCCATCCCCGGCCGACTATGGCCGGTTCTGATAGTCTGTTACCGCGCGAGACGATAAGCGCCCAGACACCACAGGACACGCGATCATGAAGACCCAACCCCTCATCCTGAGCAAAGATCAGGAACGCCGCCTCATCGCGGGACACTGCTGGATCTACAGCAACGAGGTCGATACCAAGGCCACGCCGCTGAAGGATTTCCAGCCGGGTCAGCCGGTCGCGATCCGCAGCGACCACGATCGCTGGATCGGTCACGGCTATGCCAATCCGCATTCCTTGATCTGCGCTCGCGTGGTCAGCCGCGATCCGACACAGCCGCTGAGCCCGACCCTGTGGCTGAAGCGCATCCACGATGCCCTGGCCCTGCGCGAACGGCTGTACACGCGCCCCTTCTACCGCCTGATCTTCGGCGAGAGCGACGGGATGCCGGGCTTGGTCGTCGACCGCTACGGCGATCTGCTTGCCGTGCAGATCACCACCGCGGGGATGGAGCGGGTGCAGGGAGAGATCCTGGCCGCACTCGAGCAGGTGCTGCGCCCCAAGGCGATCGTGCTGCGCAACGACACCTCGGTACGCGAGATGGAAGGCCTGACACAGGGCGTCGAGGTCATCCTCGGAACGCCGGAGGACACCCTCCCTCTGATCGAGAACGAGCTGGAGTTTTCCGTCTCACCCCTGACCGGCCAGAAGACCGGCTGGTTCTTCGACCAAGCCGAGAACCGCACCCGACTGGCACGCTACGGCGTCGGTCGACGCGTCCTGGATGTCTGCACCTATATCGGTGCCTGGGGAATACGTGCGGCGGCACTGGGTGCCGAGCAGGTCGTCTGTGTCGACAGCTCGCTGCCGGCGCTGGAGCGAGTCGCCGACAATGCGGCACGCAATCGGCTAACCGGACGCGTCCAAGGCCGACATGGCGATGCCTTCGAGGTGCTGCGTGCGTTGCGCGAGGAGAACGCCCGTTTCGACACCGTGCTCCTCGATCCGCCCGCCTTCATCAAGCGGCGCAAGGACGAAAAGGACGGAGTCCAGGCGTACCTGCGGCTCAATCGACTCGGCATGGAGCTCCTGGAGCCGGGCGGCCTGCTGGTGACCTCCTCATGCTCCTTCCACATGGATCGCGACGCCTTCGTGCGGACCGTCCAGCAGGCGGCGCGCCGTGCCGGGCGTACCCTGCAGTTGCTCGAGACCGGTCAGCAGGGGCCCGATCATCCGGTGCATCCCGCGATCCCGGAGACCGCTTATCTCAAGACACTCTTCTTCCGCGTCCTTCCCGAGTTCTGATCGGCGATTCCGGGGGATCGGCTCGGGATTTCCAGATCGAAAAACCGCCAAACAAGATGGCGTTTTGTCATGCGGTTACCTACACTTTCGCGTGTTGCTCATGAGCACGGCCGAGGCCGTGGCACCCTTCCAGACACCGGATCAGACCCCATGCACACCGACGCGAAAGACCGCACGACCGCCATCGCCGATCACCCCGTCCGCCGACCCGAGCAGGGCGCGCATCGGGTCCGATACCTACTGACGGCGCTCGCCGTTGCGGGCGCTCTGGGACTTACCGGCTGCGGCAGCGCACCGGAGATGGCAACGGTCGAGCCAAGGCATGCGGACAAGGTTGTCGTCAAGAAATCGCAGCGCAAGCTGGAGCTCCACAACAACGGGCGGGTGATCCGCGAGTACCGGATTGCACTTGGAGGCTCACCGGACGGTCACAAGTTCCGCGAGGGAGACCAGCGCACCCCGATTGGCGACTATCTGCTCAACTGGCGCAACCCGAACAGCAACTTCCATAAGTCGATCCACATCTCCTACCCGAGCGAGCGCGACAAGCTCGTCAGTCGCTCGCTCGGCTATTCGAATCCGGGCGGGATGATCATGATTCACGGACTGCCAAATTACGTCCGGTCCGAGGCACTGCGCCAGCAATACGCGAACCGAGATTGGACCCAGGGCTGCATTGCCGTCCAGAACCACGAGATCGAGGAGATCTGGGCGATGGTGCGTGACGGCACGCCGATCAAGATCCTGCCGTAGCTGTAGGGGCGGCTTCAGCCGCCAAAGACCCACAAATTCACGGAATGACGTCGGCAGCGGAATTGGGCGACGTCGGGGGGTGGGGGTGGAGAGAGGGCGGCTGAAGCCGCCCCTACCCGCGCCTACCGCCCCGGCATCGCCGCGCGTCTCCGGCGCTCAGATCCGACCCTGTGCCGTATCCGGCAGAATGATATTGAGCTCGAGGACCTCGTGGCTGTCCTCCTGCTCGTATTTGACGGAGACGGCGTTCATGTCGACCTCCACATACTTGCGGATGACCTCGAGAATCTCCCGCTGAAGCTGGGGGAGATAGGAGGGACGGCCACGCTGCGTACGATCGTGGGCCACCAGGATCTGCAGCCGCTCCTTGGCCACACTTGCAGAGCCCTTCGGTCGTGAGGAGCGGAAGTAGTCGAGTAAACCCATAGGTCAGCCTCTGAAAAAGCGCTTCAGGAAGCCCTTCTTCTCCACTTGGAGAAAACGGTGCGGCACCTCGTCGCCCAAATAGCGAGCAACCGTGTCGGCATACGCCTTGCCGGCATCGCTCTCCCGATCGAGGACCACAGGTACGCCTGAGTTGGATGCGGTCAGGACGGATTTCGACTCCGGAATAACGCCGATCAAGGTCAGCGAGAGGATCTCCTGCACGTCGTCTACACTCAACATCTCACCTTTCTCGACCCGCGCCGGATCGTAGCGAGTGAGCAGAAGAAACTCGCGGATCGGCTCCTCGTTGGACTCGGCCCGGCGCGACTTGCTCGCCAGGATACCCAGCATGCGGTCGGAGTCCCGCACCGAGGAGACCTCGGGATTGGTCACCACGATGGCATCGTCGGCGTAATACATGGCCATGGTCGCGCCGTGCTCGATGCCGGCCGGCGAGTCGCAGACGATGAAATCATATCCGTGGGCCAGCTCCTCGAGCACCCGTCCGACACCTTCCTTGGTCAATGCATCCTTGTCGCGGGTCTGAGAGGCCGGCAGCACATAGAGGTTGTCGCAACGCTTATCGCGGATCAGGGCCTGGTTGAGGTTGGCCTCCTGATTGATGACATTGACGAAATCGTAGACGACACGGCGCTCGCAACCCATGATGAGATCAAGATTGCGCAGACCGACATCGAAATCGATGACAACCGTGCGATGACCGCGTTGCGCCAGTCCCATAGCCAACGCAGCGGACGTGGTCGTTTTGCCGACCCCGCCCTTGCCCGAGGTGATCACAATAATTCTCGCCAAAGTAGCCGCCTCCAAAATGGGATGGTCCGTCGCCCAACCCTGCGTCGGGTCAAAGTTTTTCGATCCTGAGAATCTTCTGGTCCAAATAGATCTGGACGGGCACGCCGCGCAGCTCGCTCGGGATGTTCTCGCTCACCCGGTAATGCCCCGCGACGGACACCAGCTCCGCCTGAAGGTCTTGGCAAAAGATGCGCGCGTCCGTGTTGCCCTTCATGCCGGCCAGCGCACGACCGCGCAACGGACCATAGACATGGATGTTGCCGTCGGCCATCAGCTCCGCGCCTGAGCTCACCGCGGCGATGATGGACAGATCCCCGCCGGCGGCGTAGACGCGTTGCCCCGAGCGCACCGGGCGCGTGACCAGGGTGAAGGCCGCACCTGCGCCTGCATGAGGCGTTGCCGCGGGCTCCGCCTGCTGCACCGAGGGCGCAGCCGCGGCGGAGGCGCTCGGCGCGGGCTCCTCGGGCGCGGCGCTGCGCTCGGTGCGGGTCGCACGGGTCTCGTGCTCGCCGAGGATCGCCAGCTCCATCGCCTCGGCGGCCTCGTTTTGGGCCTTGTTGCCGCCGCGCACACCGAAGGGAATCATGCCGTAGCCGCGCAGCAGGCCGACCAAGAGCGGAAACTCAACCTCGCCGCCGCCCTCGGGAAAGGCACTCAGATCGATGACGACGGGCGTATTGCGAAAAAACTCCGGCGCCTGCTCGACCCGAGCACCCAGCTCGGCGGCGACCGCTTCGATGTCGGCCTCAAGCAGGCGAATGATCGGCAGCGTGAAGCCGGCCGCCTTAAGCTCGAAGACGGCCGGGCGATCCCCGACAGACGTGCGTTGATACCCTGCCATGTTGCTGCTTTCGGGGCAAACGCCCGTCGATCTCCGCTGGAATCAATCAATTAGGTCGTCGTTCGTCGACGAGGTCCGTGTCCCGGTGCAGCACGGCAGATGTGTCGAGAACGTTCGTTGTCGTTGTCGTTGTCGATCATCGATACGATTACGACAACGACAACGAAAATGGTCTCGGGCGTTCTCGGAATCTCTGCTCTGCTTCACTTGCCGTGAGGCGAGTTGCCCTGCAACACCGATCAGCCCGGCGGCCACTGCATGGGACGCCCGCCCAGGATGTGCAGATGCAGGTGGTACACCGTCTGCCCGGCCGCCGCGTTGCAGTTGATCAAGGTCCGGTAACCGCTGGCGGCGATCCCTTCCTGCTCGGCGATCTTGGCCGCAGCCAGGAACAGTTTGCCGATCAGCTCGGCATCCTCGGGCTGCACCGCGTTCAGGGTCGGGATCGGCTTGCGCGGGATCACCAGGATATGTGTGGGCGCTTGCGGGTGAAGGTCTCGGAAAGCGACCAGGTCGTCGTCTTCATAGACGATGTCGGCCGAGACTTCGCCGGAGGCGATCTTGCCGAAAATGGTATCAGACATCGTTGCGATCCGCTCCGTTATGAGACCAATGGTGTCAGAGTTGGCGCCGACCGTTGAAGGCCAACGCCAGCGTCCCGCCGTCCAGATACTCAAGCTCCCCCCCCAGCGGGACACCGTGTGCGATGCGGGTCGCGCTTACTCCGTGCCGATCGGCGGACTCGGCAATGAAATGCGCCGTCGCACTCCCCTCGACGGTCGGGCTGATGGCAAGGATCACCTCGCGCACCTCCCCGCCGCGCAGACGCGCGTCGAGCAGGTCCAGCCCCAGCTCCTCCGGACCGATCCCGTCGAGCGGCGAGAGACGCCCGCCGAGCACGAAATAGAGTCCGCGAAAGTCCGTCGCCTGCTCGATCGCCAGGATCTCGGACGGCTGCTCGACGATGCACAAGAGCCCGGCGTCGCGATGCGGGTTGGTACAGAGCGCACACAGCTCCTGCTCGGTCAGGGTCCGGCAGCGACGACAGCGCCGGATCCGGGTCATGGCGTCGGCCATGATCCGCGCCAGACGTACCCCGCCCTCGCGATCGCGCTCAAGCAGATGGAAGGCGATACGCTGCGCCGACTTGGGCCCGACGCCGGGGAGGCACCGCAAGGCATCGATCAACTGACCGAGAAGCGGGCGCTCGGACACGGCGGCAGTCCGGGCCTAGAAGGGCAGCTTCATCCCGGGCGGCAAGGGCAACCCGGCGGTCAGCTCGGCCATGTTCTCCTTCGCCTTCTCGGCCACGCGCTGGCTTGCGCCGTTGACGGCAGCGGTAATGAGGTCCTCGAGCATCTCCTTGTCGTCGCCCAGCACACCGGGGTCTATCTCCACCCGACTGACCTGATAGCGCCCGTTCATGGTCACCTTGACCATGCCGCCGCCGGACTCGCCGACGACCTCTTCCAAGGCGAGCCGCTCTTGGGCCAGCTTCATGTCTTCCTGCATCTTCTGCGCTTGCTTGAGCAGGTTGCCGATTCCGCCTTTCATCATGCGTTGTCGCGGGAAACCTCGGCCGGAGGGCCAAGGCGGGATAGCGCACGGCGCCGAGCGCCGTCCATCTCCCGCATCCTCTCATCTCGGTTGGCTATCTCTTTGAAAAGATCCGTCGCAGTGCGACCCCAGTCCATCCGAATCTCCGAACGGAGATTCGGCGCAACAGAAACGCCCGGCGCGCCGGTTTCAATCGGTCGGCTCGATACTCCCGGCGATCCAGCTCGCGTCGAGCTCGTCCTGCATCGCGCGCGCAACCGGGTCCGCCTCCATCGCGGAGACCGCCGCCTGGCGACGCTCGCCGGTCTCGCGCTCGCGCCGCTGGGCCAGGGTCTCGCGCTGCGGCCGGGCGACCTGGATATCGAGCTTCACGGCCGTCCCCATGGTCTTTTCCAAGGCGGCGTGGAGGCGCGATTCCGCACCCGGCGAGCGCAGATGCTCCGCGGCCGGGTCCAAGCCGAGCGAGAGCCGCCCGTCCGCCCAGCCTTTCAGATCGCAATGATGGACGATCTGGCTTGCGATCCCGCCCAACTCCAGACGATCGACGAGCTGGAGCCATTCCGCGTGCGAGGTGAGCACGAGCGCACCCGCGGCGCTTGCAATCTCGGTCGGCGCATCGGTTGCGGCCACCGCATGATGCGCCGGCGCAGGCTCGGCGACGCGCGACTCGGCAACCGGTCTGAGCACCAACACCGACGAGCCAACCAAACCGCAGGCGGGCTCGACCGGGCGCGTCGCACCGCCGAACACGGTCTCGCGGAGGGTTGACGGACGCGGCGTCACACGCATCGACTCGTCTCGATTCGAGCCCGGTCGAAACGCCATGGCGCGCAGCAAGACCATCTCGAAACCGGCACGCGGATCGGGGGCAAGCGGCAGATCGGCTTGCCCGGTCAGAGCCACCTGATAATAAAGTTGCAGGTCCTCGGCCGGGAGACGGTCTGCCAGCGCCGTCAAGCGTGCGGCATCCGGGTCGTCCGGGGCCAGCGTCTCGGGCACCTGCTGAAGCAGAGCCAAGCGGTGCAGCAGCGCGATCAGCTCACGCAATAGCTCTTCGAAATCCGGCGTCAGGGAGGCCACGCGCTCGACCTCGGCCAGGACTCGCGCTCCGTCGCCCGCCGCCAGTGCATCGAGCAGGTCCAGCGTCAGATCGCCCGGCAGGGTTCCAAGCATCGTGCGCACGCCCGACTCTTCGACCCGCCCGCCGCCGAAGGCGATCGCTTGATCAAGCAGACTCAAGCCGTCGCGCATGCTGCCGTCGGCCCCGCGGGCCAGCAAGGGCAGCGCGGAGGCCTGAAACTCAAGCCCCTCGGCCTCCAGGACATGCTGGAGCCGGGCGCGGATCTCCTCGGGCAAGAGGCGGCGCAGATTCAATTGAAGACAGCGCGAGAGCACCGTGACCGGGACCTTCTGCGGGTCGGTGGTCGCGAGCAGGAACTTCACATGCGGCGGCGGCTCCTCCAATGTCTTCAACAAGGCGTTGAAGCTGTGGTTGGAGAACATGTGCACCTCGTCGATCAAATAGACCTTGTAGCGTGCACGGGCCGGGGCATAGGGGACGTTGTCGAGCAACTCGCGGGTCTGGTCGACCTTGGTGCGCGAGGCGGCATCCACCTCGATCAGGTCCACGAAACGCCCGCCATCGATCTCCCGACAGGACGAGCAGACCCCGCAGGGGCGCGCGCTCACACCCTCCTCGCAGTTCAGCGCCTTGGCGAGGATGCGGGCGAGCGTGGTCTTGCCGACTCCACGGGTGCCGGTGAAGAGATAGGCATGATGAAGCTGGTCGCGATCCAGCGCATTGGAGAGCGCGCGGACCACATGCGATTGTCCGACCAGATCATCGAAGCTCTTGGGGCGCCATTTGCGGGCGAGCACCTGGTAGGACATGCGTGGTTCGAGTCGGAGGAATTCCGTTTGGGAGCGGCGAGTATAGTGGTGATTGGTGATTGGTTAGAAACGATTTGTTAAACAGTGAGTTATCGACCTGAAAGCCGAAAACACGGCGCGCACTGAACTCATGATCGGGCACGCCCGTCCGCCGGTGCCGGGCCTTGCGGGCCTTGCGGGCCTTGCCGGTGGCCACCGCGTGACGCAGCCGGCTTTGACCGCGCGGCCTCGAGCGCATGACCTGCGACCGCCAAGACGATGTTCGCGGCATGGGCGACGACGTCCGCTCGCCCGTCCCGATCGGACGGGGGCGGCGGCCGACGCCAGCCACACCCCGGCACACGCTTCAACCGCTGCGGCTGCTCCCTTCCGGGCCTGACCGGGTTCACGGTTTCGCGTTGCGAGGGGACCGGCGCAAGCCACCATGACATCGATATCCGGACCCTGGCCGGGATCGACGCGCAAGGTTAACAAAGCGCACGATCGAAGACAAACGCCCGTGGCCCGACGCGGCAATTCCGCAGTTGACTCCCAGCGGCAGGCAAGACCCCCGGACCGGCAGAACCGCGGGACCGCCGACTTCAGTCGGCGCGTATCCCGGAAGACGGTGCCGACGCGGTCGCTTCCAAAGCGCGTGCCCCCGAGCCGACTGAAGTCGGCGGTCCGGGGCGCCGGTCTCCTAGCCGGCGCGACCGAACAGAGCATTCGTCATGGACGACCGTGAATGGCTGGGCGGCATTAGGAACGGCGGATCCTTTGGACAACCGGCGCGGACAACCCGATGCTCTTCACCTTGCTCAAGGATCCAGGCGTTGGTCTGGTGTCCGAACCCCGACCGACGTCGCACGGGTCTCCCGCCGCGCGCGCCAGCCTCGCATCAGGTTGCGATACTTGGCCGCCAACCAGGCCGGTGTCACGACGCGACGATTCAGATTCGACAGCCGCCACGCCAGGCGCATGACCTGCCAGCGCCAGGCGAGCAGCAGATCCAGGCGCGGGTCATCGAGCCGCCGCCGGCAGGGTGCGCAAGCGGGCAAACTCAAGCAGTTGACGCAGGGAACGCCTGTCGGACCAAAAGGCCCGGAGCGCCGCGCCCGCACGGTCGGCCTGATCGGCCGGCACGCCCAGATCCAGATCACACAGCACCCGAGCGAAGGCCAGCGGGTACTGATCCGGCAGCAGGGCGATAGCGCCCTTGAGCAAAACGGGGACGATGTCGGCCTGATTCAAGATCTCCGCGGTCTCCCGCAACACCCGGCGCAGCCGGCGATTGCGGTCGTCATTGAGCTCATGGAGGCAAGCAAGTGCCTGGCGGACATCCTCCGGCACCGACGCGAGTGTCCCGCGCGCCTCGAGTGTCGCATAGAGGCTCGGGGCCACCAGGTGGGCAGTGGCCAGACCATCGATGGCGATCGCGCGTTGCGAGACAGCCAAGAAGTGTTCGCGACGCCGGGCCTGTTCTATACTCGAAACGCGCCACCCTCTTTGCCGCCGCCACCGCGCCGGAGCCGCCAATGTCCACATACGCCCTGCCTGTCAGCGCCTCCCCCCCGCCCGCGCTCGCCGCGGAGATCGCGCGCGCGCGCCTCTCGCGTCAGCCCTTTCCGCCCGAGGCCACCCTCGGCATTCCCTATTACGACGACGAATTCGACATGGCGCAATCGACGGCACACTCGGCCACGATCCGCGACTTGGGGCCGTTTCTGGACCGGCTCGCCGACTGGACCAGCCTGCGGGTCTTGAGCGATAACCCGGTCTGGTACTGGGTCCACGAGGACGAGCAGCAGCGCATTCTCTATCCGGACTATGCGCTGGCCGACACGCCGACCCCGGAACGGGCATTGGCCGCCGACCTGCGCCTGGCGCTGGAGGTGGTGAGCACCGAGCGCCCGGAGAAGGAGCGCAAGGATAGCGAGCGGATGCGCGAGCGCAATGCCGCCAACGGGGTGCCGGAGTTCGGGTTGCTGTATCCGGAGCCGGAGGATGCGCGCGCGCTGCGTTGGTTCCAGCTCGATGCGGCCAGTGGCCTCTATCGGGAAGCGGCGCTGCCGGCGGAGCGGCGGTTTCGCAGCCAGGCGGTGCCGGGGCTGGAGCTGGAGGTGCTGGAAGCGACCGCGTGGCGGCCGGGGCGCAAGGTGCGGCTGTGGTATCGGGGGGCGCGGATCCCGAGTGCGGAGGAAGAAGCCCGCCGGGCCGATCAGGAAGCGCGCCGGGCCGAGGAAGAAACGCGCCGGGCCCATCAGGAGTCACTCCGGGCCGATCAGGAATCACGCCGGGCCGATGCGGCCGAGACCGAAAACGCCCGTCTGCTGGCGCTGCTGCGACAGGCGGGAGTGGTGTCGGAGTAATCAGCGGCTCCAGACAATGCCGACGCACGCCGGCGGGCAGGCAGGATGACATGGCCCAAGGGCCGTGGAGGCATTGAGATCGGATTCGGCGAAGGGCGCCGTCTCGTTGAGGTCGGCCGGGTCCTCGTCATTCCGGACGTCGTGCCATTGTCCCCAGGCATGCGTCCACCTGCTGTAACCCGGTCATCAGGTCCGGATAGGTCAGTGAACAGACCGGCAGCGCCTCGATCCAGCGGGCCAAATCAGCCAGTTTCTCCTGCGTGAGGTCGCGGAGCACCGCTTCGGCGCCGAGGATCCCTGCAGCGCCTGAACCGGGGACAGCGGTGCCACGCAGGCGGCCGCCTCCGGGGCATAGCGCGGCAACAGCAGACAGACCGGGCGCACCGGCCCGGTGACGGCGGGACCACGGGCGGGCACGAAGCGCACGCGCTGGCCAAACCGCGCCACCACCGGGGCCTGCTCAAGATCCGGTCGAAAAGGCGTGAGCATCGGCCAGCTGCCGGGTTTGAGACAGAGCGGCAGATTCAGCCCCAACAGATCCCCCGCCGGGGTCACCGGCACCACGTCGTCGCTCAGCAAGGCAAAGCCGGCGGCATTCAGCGCCGCCGCCAGCGTGGTCTTGCCCGATCCGTCCGGTGCGACCAGCAGCAGCCCCTGCCCGTCCGGCGCGACCAGACCCGCGCCGTGGAGCACGATCAGCTGTTCGGCGGGCCGGCAGCCCAGATGGCTCAGGGCCGTGAGGGTCGCGAGCAGGGCCGTATCAAGTCCCCGTCCGCGTTCGACGGTGTCGCCGTCGCGCGCGAGCCGCCAGTCGGCAACCAGGGCCATGACCTGATCGCGCGCCGGCGCCGGCGGCAGCGCGAAGCGCTCCACGAGCAATCCGGCCAGCCGCTCCGGCGCCACCCCGGCGGTATGCAGATCCCAGAGCGCGCTCGCGGCCGCGTCGAGCACGCACAGCCGCCGGTCGCCGGGGCGGGCGATCAAGCGGCTGTTGTCTAGGGCGGTGGAGATCAAGGAGGACGGACCGAGGTTAGAGCGGACTCGCCGCAGCGGACCGCGGCGTCGCCACCAGGCTCAGCATGGTCGGGGCGGTCCAGGCCGCCAGGGCGCCGAGCTTGGCCAGGGCCGCGCGCCGCTCGGGGTCGGTCATGTCCGGGGCCGGATCGTCGGTCGCGGGTAGGGACGGTGTCGGATCTTCGTTTGGGTGCATCATCGTGGTCTCATGCAGTGGGTTCGAGGAAAACAGCATCCTGCCCCGCCGGCGCGGCGGGGCAGGGCTTCGGAGCGGGCCCGGCTTAGGGTTGGCCGAGATACCGCCAGATGAAGGCGCCCTTGCCGCTGGTCAGGGTCACCCGGTAGCCCTTTAGGTTGGCCTTGGCGGTAGGGATCAAGGTCCGTCCCGTGGTGCGGTCGAGCAGGCGCGAGCGCTGCAGGATCTCGGGCGGGCCCTCCCAGGTCAGCACCACCGGCTGGCCGGGACCGCGCTGGGCAACGTACCCGACGACGACATCCAGTATCTGCTCGATCTGGGCCTGCTGCGTCAGCAGGGCGGTGGCCTGACCGTCGCCAATCCCATCTACCGCGAGGTGCTGCCGCGCATGCTGGCCTTCACCCCGTAGGCCTCCCTGCCGCAGATCAGCCCGACCTGGCTTGGTGGCGTCAGTCCATGAGTGTGTCGTTCGCGTCGCATGCTGGCGGCGGGGTTAAACCTTGCCGATCACCTCAAGCGATCTGACACGGCGAACCAGACACATACGACACCAAGGAGGCCCTGCGATCGATTCCGCCCGCCGCCGGACAGAGGCAACCGACTCCGCTCGCCCATCACCCGAATCGACCCGATCGCTCGGGCGTGGCAGACTTGTCGCGTCCGACCCGTGGCCGGGTCCGAGCACCCGACACGGCCGAGCCCGATGGCTCGGGATCCGCGCACATCGACCCGCCGAGGCATCCTGATCCCCATGCGTGCTATCGCTCCGTTCATCCTTGTACTCGGGACGCTCGCCATCGGCGGCGCCGGCGATCTCGCCGCCGAGCCCGACGCCCACGCACCTGTGCCCTCCGAATCAAAACCGGATGTCTGGGACCGCACCCTGGAGACCGCGACCGACTGGTGGCAGCGCTCGCGCGACTTTGCCGACCGGGCGGTCGCCGATGCCAAAGGACTCTTTGCCGACGACCAGGATTTCGCCCGCGTCTGGGGCTCGGTCGTCCCCACGCTGGATTCAGCGTTGGTGCTGGAGGAACGCCACGGCGAGCTGCCCGAGAAGACCTGGATCGGGACCGACCGGCGCTCCAATCGCGAGGAGATCAACGCCCTGCTCGACACGGCGGTGGAGATCCTCTCGACCTCGCCGATTCAAAACTACCGCGAGCGGATCCGGATCCTCCAAGCCGAGATCGAGAAGGCGCGGGTCGGGATCGCCGACGCTCGGCAGAAGCGGATCGCCGCACCCGCGGAGTCGACCCTCAAGAAGACGGTCGCGGATTATGATCGGCTGATCGAATCGCTCGAGGACGACATCGCTCGGCTGAACGGCGAGCTGGCAGCAGTCAAGCGGGAATTCGCCGACGAGCTGCGCGGAATGGGTCTCGACCTGGGCGACGATCAGCTTGAGCTGCTGCTTTCGACCGTCGTCGGCGACAACATGATTGACCTGGGGGTCCTGTTCGACAACGTCAAGGCGGTCACCGGTCAGCTCGAGGTGCTGGTCGCCGAAAGCGGCGAGGATCTGCAGAGCGCGCGACGCTATTACGGCCTCTACGTCGTCCTGCTGCAGGCGCTCAACCGCATGCACCTGCAGATCGAGGAGGCGATCGGGGAGCAGTATGTGCCGCAGATCGACGCCATCATCGCGCGTGCGCAGGAACTCTCCGGCGAGACCCGACGCTTGCAGCGCGAGTCCCCGGGCCGCCAGGAGGTGCTCGCGGCCAACCTGGAGGCTCAGCAGTTGACCGTCCAGGCCGCCGAGATCTATCGCCAATATCTCAGGGACCAGGCGACACAGGTGAAGCAAGCCAGACGCGAGCTGGAGAAGGATATCGCCGCCGCCTGGAACACCTACGAGACCGTGCGGGTGTCCGGCGAGCTGGTGAGCCTAGTGCGATCGAGCCAACAGCTGCTCGACGGTCTGATGAATCGCCAGGTCCCGACCCTGCGCCCCTTCGAAAACCTGGAGATGCAGCGCGAATTCCAGAAACTGACCGAGCAGCTGCGGACCCGCAGCGCCGGCTGAATCCAACGTCAATATGCATTCGACGAGACACCGAACATGAAGATCGCCCGCTTTCTCGACACCCACGGCACCATCCACTACGGCACCCCGATCGACGCAGGGCATGCCGTCCGACTCGGCGGGCACCTCTACGAGGGCCTGACCGAGACCACCGACGAGATCGCAGTGGCACGCTGGCTGGCGCCGATCACACCCGTCAACGTCTACGGCATCGGCCTGAACTATCGCGCCCATGCAGAGGAGACCGGGGCCGCCATCCCGGCCAACCCGGTCGTTTTCATGAAGCCCACGACGGCGATCACGGATCCGGGCGAGCCCATCATCCTCCCGAACGCCTGCGAGCATGGGCCGGAGGTCGACTACGAGGCCGAGCTGGCCGTGGTCATCGGCCGCACGGCACGCGACGTCTCGGTCGCGTCCGCGCTCGATTACGTGCTGGGCTATACCTGCGCCAACGACATCTCCGCACGGCGCTGGCAGAAGGAAGGCGGCGCCGGCCAATGGATTCGCGGCAAGAGCTTCGACGGCTTCTGTCCCTTGGGTCCCGTCCTGGTCACCGCCGACGAGATCCCCGACCCGCAGGCACTGGGCGTGACCTGCACCCTCAACAGCGAACGGGTCCAGACCGGTCACACCAGCGACATGATCTTCACCGTCGCCGAGCTGATCGCCTTCCTCAGCCGCGACACCACACTCCTGCCCGGAACGGTGATCATCACGGGCACACCGCCCGGTGTCGGCTTCGCACGCACCCCGCCGCTGTTTCTGAGCGCGGGAGATCGGGTCGTGGTCGAGATCGAGGGGATCGGGGCGCTGGAGAACCCCGTGGTGCAGGCGAAAAGCCTCGCCTGATCCCGATGTGGGGGCGTTGTAGGCGATGTAGGCGATGTAGGGGCGACTTTAGTCGCCCAGTCGCACAGTCCACGTTTAATATGAGACTAAGGGCGACTGAAGTCGCCCCTACATCGCCCCTACATCGCGTCGTTCCGGGCCTGATCCAAACCCCCGAGCGGCAGATGGCCGAAGACGATATCGCCCTCGGTCCCGTCGTCGAGGGCGATCTTGCCGATGCCGTTGCGGCCGTCGCTCGCGCGGATGATGTCGGCCCAGCCGCTGCGCCCGTCGTCGCAATAGACGTCGAAGACGGCGTCGGCCGAGCCTGTGAAGGCATTGTAACCGCCGCGGCAGCCGTTCCGGCCGTTGGAGACTTGGAAATTGGCCATGAATGGCGAAGAACGGTAATCGCCGATGTAGACCTCGCCGCCCATGATGACGGCGAAGGGACCGGAGGTGGAATAGCCCGGCGGCAGCCGATTCGGCTGACCGCGGTCGATCTCGTCCAACACCTGGCTCACGCAGGAGGAGTAGGACTCCGGATCCAGGTGGGCACAGAGGCGCCGGCCATAGTCAATCGGCGAAACGGCCGCGCTGATCCCACCCAGATGATTCGGCGGCACGAGTCCGCATGCGCCGAGCAGGAGCGGCAACAGGGCGACGACGTGGAAGCGGGTCATAAGCGTTCTCCGCGCAAGACGACCGGTAAACCGAGCGGGCCGGACGGTCGCGTCGGACCGATGGTCGGTGCCGGTCGAGACCGCGTCATGCTTACCCTTGCCCGATGAGCACGCGATCAGTTTAGGCGCAATCGGGCCGGCCGTGGAGCAATTTCGAACCGCCTCCCGGATTCCGGGGAACGGTTCAAAAAAAGTATGACAACTCGACGAGAGAATACCTCTCCCGCGTTTGTCGTTGTTGTCCGGAATCCGATTACGATTACGATTACGATTGGATTCGGTGCTCGACTGATTTCCGACACGTGACTGGGTCCGGCGGCCCATTGATCGGCAGATCGACCGAGCACGCATGAAACGCGAGCGTCGACCCTGCACAACGTGGCGCTTTCGGACTACAGTTGCCGGGACGGCGAGACCCGGATGCGGCCGCCCCCCGATCTCGAATCAACACGACACGGAGCGACTCAGGGATGCAAACCAGGCCATTCATGCACGGATCCGATCCAGGCGAGGTGCGGACCGAGCCGACTTGGCTCGGCGCACGGTCACATGCGCGTCTCCTCGCCATCGGCATCTCAGGCCTGCTCCTCGCGGCCCTGTCGAGCGGCTGCGCCCAATCGCCGGGCTTGCCCGGACAACTCGCCGAGCTCAGCTGCATCGGCGGATGCCAAGGCGCCCGAGACAGATGCAACGCCGATGCGCGCTACGACTATCGCCAATGCCAGGCCGGCTACAGCGAGGCGTTCGTCGACTACCGCTGGTGTCTGGCCTCGGCATTCGAGCGCTCCGAATGCGGTTACCCCTGGTGGTCCTGCGCAGAGAACCTCTACGGCTATTGCGCCAATCGCGCCACCGAGTGCGAGCAAGCCTGCCGCGCACGCAGTGCACCCTAACCCCAACTAAACCGCGTCCAGAGCGACATGCGTCATTTTCGTTTTGCGTTTGGCTTTGGAGATGTCCTCGATCTCGGTGAGACGCGGTTTAGAATTTAATGATTTTTAAGACTTTAAACCGCGCCAGCTCCGACAGCCGTCGGAGCTGGCGCGGCCAATCCACTCCCGTAAATAACGCATACCGCACCGGGCGCGGTTCAAAAGCAGAAACGTAGGATGGGTAGAGCACAGCGAAACCCATCCTCCCCGCTCAAACGCCCAAACCCAACCTCCCCCGCACGAAACCATTCGCCCCCATCAAGCCCCGCGGCGCCAAGCCGTCCCGCTCGGGCCATCCTCGAGACCGATACCCGCCTCGGTCAGCAGCTTGCGCAGCCGATCGGCCTCGCCCCAATCCTTGGCGGCTCGGGCCGCGATACGTGCCTGGATCAAGGCCTCGATCTCCGCGTCCGACAGGCCGCCGTCGTCCGCGCATCCGCGCAGATAGCGCTCCGGATCCTCCTGCAGGATGCCGAGAATGCCACCGAGTCGGCGCAGCACGGCCGCCGGGCGGGCGGCCGTGCCGGGATCATCCGCTCGGATGCGGTTGACCTCGCGCACCAGATCGAACAGGACGGCAAGCGCCTCGGGCGTGTTGAAGTCATCGTCCATCGCGGCATAGAAGCGCTCGACGAAGGGCGCGGCAACGGATGCATCCACCGTATCGGGTGCGAGATCCGGAACGCCGCGCAACGCCGTGTAGAGTCGGGTCAAGGCCGCACGGGCCTGCTCGAGGTGCTCGTCGTCGTAGTTGAGCGGGCTGCGATACTGGCTGGTCAGGATGAAATAGCGCACCTCCTCGGGACGGAAGCGCTGCAGGATCTCGCGCACGGTGAAGAAGTTGCCGAGCGACTTGGACATCTTCTCTTCGTTTACGCGCACGAACCCGTTGTGCATCCAGACATTCACAAAGGGCTCGCCGGTCGCGCCCTCGGACTGGGCGATCTCGTTCTCGTGATGCGGAAACTGCAGATCCGCCCCGCCGCCGTGGATGTCGAAATGGTTGCCCAGTGCGCAGGTGCTCATGGCCGAGCACTCGATGTGCCACCCGGGCCGGCCGAGGCCCCAAGGCGAATCCCAGGCCGGCTCGCCCGGCTTGGCGGACTTCCAAAGCGCAAAGTCCAGCGGATCGCGCTTGGCCTCGTCGACCTCCACCCGAGCGCCCGCGCGCAGGTCCTGCGGGTCCTTGCCCGAGAGCTTGCCGTAGCCCGCAAAGCGCGCCACCGCATAGTAGACATCGCCGTTCTCGGCGACATAGGCGAGCCCCTTCTCGATCAGGATGCCGATCATGGCGAGGATCTCGCCCATGTGCGCCGTGGCGCGCGGCTCGTCGGTCGGGGGCAGGATACCGAGCGCATCGGAATCCTCGTGCATCGCACGGATGAAGCGTTCGGTCAGCGCCTGCATCGGCTCGCCGGCCTCGGCGGCACGGCGGATGATCTTGTCGTCGATGTCCGTGATGTTGCGGATATAGGTCACCTCATACCCGAGCGCACGCAGATAGCGATAGACGACATCGAAGACCACCATCACGCGCGCATGACCGAGATGGCAGTAGTCGTAAACGGTCATCCCGCAGACATACATGCGAACCTTGCCGGGCTCGATCGGCTGAAAAGGGTCTTTCCGGCGGGTGAGGCTATTGTGGATCTGCAACATGAAATGCACTCGCGAGTGGATTGGTCCGGGCCGCAGCGGGCTCGGAACCGAGGTTCCGGCAAGCCCGGCATGGTAACAAAGCCGAGGATGCAGGCGTGAACCCGCCTTTCCCCGACTGCGTAAAGGCCGTACCATTATTAAACCGCGCCCAGCGAGGTATACGATGTTCTTTCGATGGGATCGGCCCCGGAAAACTTGACGACCGATGGAGTCGGCGCGGTTTAAGGTATTAAGAAATATATCATTTTAAACCGCGCCACCGCACAAGGGTCGTGTCTCGCATGCTCCGGCAATGGCCGTGGCAGACACAGCGTCGGTCGAATCCAACCCAAACCCAAGTGCGCCGCCGGCGCGCCAGTACAGCCAGCGGAGAACCCCGATGATCAAGCTCACCACCAACCTCGGCGACATCCACGTCGAGCTGGATGTCGAGAAGGCGCCCAAGACCAGCGCAAATTTCGAGCAGTATGTCCGCGACGGTCACTACGACGGAACGCTGTTTCACCGCGTCATCGACGGCTTCATGATCCAGGGCGGCGGCATGACGCCCGACTTTTCGCCCAAGCCGACACGCGCTCCGGTCGAGAACGAGGCGAAGAACGGACTGAAAAATTTCAACGGCACGCTCGCCATGGCGCGCACCATGGATCCGCACTCGGCCACCTCGCAGTTCTTCATCAATGTCGCGGACAACGGTTTTCTGGATTATCCGGGGCAGGACGGCTGGGGCTACTGTGTCTTCGGACGCGTCGTCGAGGGCGCGGACGTCGTCGATGCCATCCGCGGCGTGCAGACCGGCAGCCGTCACGGGCACCAGGACGTCCCGGTCCAGGATGTCGTCCTTGAGCAAGCGGTCATCATCGAGTAACGCCGAACCAGGCCCGGCGTGTCGACTGACCCGTGAATACCGAAGACATCAGCGTCTTCGTCTCCGACCTGCATCTGTCGCCGGATCGACCGGCGACGGTCGACCTCTTCCTCGCCTTCCTGGCCGGACGCGCCCGCGAGGCCAATCAACTCTATCTCCTCGGCGACATCTTCGACGCCTGGATCGGCGACGACGACGACGGTATGCCCAATGCCGAGGTCAAGGCCACGCTCGCCGCGGTTACCGCCTCCGGGGTCCGCTGTCATCTGATGCACGGCAACCGTGATTTCCTGATCGGTCGGACCTTCTGCCGCGAAACCGGGTGTCGGCTCCTGCGCGACCCGACCCTTGTCCGGTTCGCCGACGAGCCCACGCTCCTCATGCACGGCGACCTGCTCTGCACGGACGACGTCGCCTATCAGCGATTTCGCCGCCGCATCCGCAACCCGCTGGTCCGGCGCATCTTCCTCTGGCGATCGCTCGCTGCACGTCGCAAGGTAGCCGCCGATTACCGCCGCAAGAGCGGGGCCGCGACCGCCGAGAAGACCCCGGACATCATGGACGTCAACCAGGAGACGGTCGCCCGCTACCTGCGCCGCTATGGCGCTACGCGTCTGATCCATGGGCACACCCATCGTCCGGGCGATCATCAGGTGCAGATCGAAGGCCGAGAGACCGTGCGCTCGGTTCTGGCCGAATGGCACCCGGATCAGGGCGAGATGCTGGTCCACGGACCCTCGGGCTGGCACCGAGAGGCCGTACTGCCTTCAATCGACCAACGTGGGGCGACTGTATGGGCGACTTTAGTCGCCCATACAAGGTGATTTCCGGAAAAGGATCTACCGGCAGAGCCGTAAACAGGAAAAGTGGTCGAAGGCTCTACTTGTTGTCGTTGTCGTGTTCGTGGTCGTCCGGAATCCGATTACGACAACGACAACGATAGCGATAACGAAAAATTCTGCAACGGTTTGCTCAAGACTTACGGCGTAAGGGACTCGATGCCTTCCAGGCATGTGCAGTCGGGATGCCTATTCTTGGAAAACGCCCAAGTCTTGCAGGCACGCACAGGCCCGAGGCTTCGGCCTTTGCGAGATAGGATCCAACGACGCCTAGGGGCGACTGAAGTCGCCCCTACAGCCCTCTTCTGCGGCAAGCACCCGCGGACGTCTTTCGTGACTCCGGCCATATCGACACGGGGCGCAGAGCGCCAGGGGCATGCGTGACACCGCGGAGCGGGTGTCACGAGATCCTTAGAGAGGGCTGAACTTCGACCACGGCGAAGGAGTAGCCGCATTCCTGCGGCGTCATCTGCTCGGCGGCCACCCGCGGATATTTCCGGCAGCTCGGCGGGCGAATCGCGTAGACCGCGCAGTTGCTCAAACCCTCGTCGTCGAAGCGCAGAAACGGGCAGGGATAGGGCAGCTTGCAGCAGGCGCCGCAGCGGTTGCACGCGCCCGTTCGAGCGGGGTCGACTGGCAGGAGCGACGTAAACAATCGCTTGGTTTTATTCAGCATGCGAACATGGTTCCAAAAAAGTCATCGATGCGCCGGCCGCATCTGATCCGGTCTGAGGCGCGGCGTGAAATAGCCGTCCGCATCGTCCAGGTCGACCGCCTCCCCTGCCGCGTCGACCAGCGGCTGCTCGTAGTCCTTCCAACCACGCAGCCCCGTCTGCAGCGAGCAAACATTTTGGTAGCCGAGTAGGTTCATCGCGTGGGCGGCCATGATGCTGCGGTATCCGGAGCGGCAGAGCACCACGACCTCCCGGTCGCGCGCACGCACCAGCTCCGGGACGGTCTCCTCGTAATCCCATTCGCAGGCGGACTCAAGGATACCGCGCGGGACGTTCAGCGACCCCTCGATATGCATCGACGCAAACTCATCCGGCTCGCGGACATCGACCAGCAGCAGGTCCGGGTTTGCCGCAAGCCGCTCTTCCAGATCCCAGGGCATGATCTCCTTGACATCGCTTAAACAGTCTTTGATGAGCTCTAAAAACTTCTTCATCGCTTATTCCGCATGTTAACCCAACTCCTTTCGCTTCGGATCCGGTGCAGACTCATCCGGTATCGCGGCTTGACCTGCGTTCGCACAGACCACGCTCGACCGCAATCACAGCCGCCTCCACGCGCGAGTGGACATCGAGCTTGCGCAGGATCGCCTTGACATGGAGCTTCACCGTTCCGTCCGAAATATTCAGGCGTCGAGCGATCGCCTTGTTGCTCTGACCCTCGGCAAGATGACAGAGGATCTCATGCTCGCGCGGCGTCAGGTCGGCGATCCGACCCTCGGCCGCCGTGCCTGCGGCCTCGCCTTGGACCGCCTTGGCCAGGACGATCGCCAACTCGGGCGCAACGACTGTGCGGCCTTGAACGATCTCGCTCAGCGCCGCGATCAAGGCATCCGGTTCCATGTCCTTGAGCAGATAGCCCTGCGCGCCGCTCTGCAGCGACTCGATCACGTCGCGCTCCTCGGCGCTCGTCGTGAGCATCGCGATCGGCATGGTCGGATGGGCCGCCCGCAACCGGCGGAGCATCTCGAGGCCATCGAGCTGCGGCATGCGCATATCCAGCAAGACCACGTCGGGCTGGGTCTCGGCGACGCGCTTCAGAC
This sequence comes from Thiocapsa sp. C2-2m, assembly GCF_041903745.1. NCBI lineage: Bacteria > Pseudomonadati > Pseudomonadota > Gammaproteobacteria > Chromatiales > Chromatiaceae > Thiocapsa > Thiocapsa sp. C2-2m. The sequence goes on from NZ_JBBWVD010000053.1 coordinate 20,802, forward strand.
CCATCGCGGTGTCGCCCAGCGCCGCGACCACCTGGATGCCTCGGCGCTCCAACAACTCCTGAAGCCCGAATCGGAACAGGGCATGATCGTCGATCAGCAACACGCGCATCAGGCCGCCACCCGTCCTTGGCGCGGACCGCGCCGGTTGCCGTCGAAGATCACCTCCACCCGCGTGCCCTCCCCGGCCTCGCTCTCGATGCGTAGCTCCGCGCCGATCCGCCGAGCACGCTCCTCCATGATGGTCAGGCCGATATGCTCACCAGGATTGGATCCCGCCGCCGGTGTACTGAACCCGACCCCGTCGTCCTCGATCAACAACACATGTTGGCCGTTGGACTCCCGAGCCAGCATCACCCTCACGGTGTGTGCCTTCGAATGTTTACGGATATTGGCCAACGATTCCTGGACAATCCGCAAGATCTGAAGCTCTTCGCTGGCCGAGAGCTCGAATGGACGACAGTCGTTCTGAAAGAGCACGTGTGCGCCTGTCTCCTGGCCGAATCGATGGGTCAGCTTCTCGAGCGCCGGCACCAGACCGCGTCGATCCAAGGGAGCACGGAAGCTCGCCAGCAGCTCGCGCAGCTCGGTATGGGCCTCGTCGAGCCCGTTGCGGATGCGGCTCAGATCGTTGCGCGCCTCAAGCGAGATCGCACTGCCGCGCAGCGAGTCGGTCAGCATGCGACACTGAAAGCGCAGGCTCGCCAGGGTCTGGGCGAGCGAGTCGTGCAGCTCGTGGGCCAGGGAATCGCGCTCCTCGACGATCGAAAGCCGCCGGGCCTCCATGTCCGAGCGCTGCTTGGCGATGGCGACCCCGAGGTGATGCCCGACCGTCGCGAGCAGGTCCAGAATGTCCTCGCGGGCCCTCAAGCCGGGCCGGTCGACGAAGACGGTGTAGACGCCGAGCAGCTCGTCGCGATGCTCCAACGGCACGGTGACCACCTCCATCTCGCTGCTGGCGAACATCCGCCGCCCGTAAACCTTGGAGCAATAGCGCGCGTCGTTCCCGCAGAGGATCTCGCCCGGCGTCAGGACACTCCCGCACAGACACAGATCCACCGGGCCGATATCCTGCTCGCGCACCAGGTCGTCGTCCAGACCGATCGCCCCGACGAGCCGCCGCGAGCCGTCGGGCATGACCAAGCGCACCGTCGCCGCACGTCCGTTGATCATTTCCTTCAAGACCCGCAGAAAACGCAGCAACAGCTCGTCGACACTCTCCGCCTGCTGGATCCCGGCGGCCACGTCGTAGAGGATCTTGAGCGAGGCGGTCTTCTGCGCCAGCCGCATGGTCTGGCGAGCGACCCGGTTGTCCATCTCCTCGTACAGGTCGGTGAGCTCCTCGTTCAGGCTGCGGATGTCGTGCGCCACCCGAGCCAGAACACCGGCATCGTCCAACGCATCGCTCGCGCCCGGCTCGCCCTGACAGACCCGCGAGAGCGAATGCTCCAGGCGCACCAGAGGCAGCAGCAGTTGGCTGCGCAACCGGCTCCACAAGGACATGGCGGCGAGCGAGGCGGCGACCAGTGCCGCCATCGCGAGCGGCGCCGCCCAGTCCAGATGGGGCCGCGCACCCTGCAGGGTCAGCAGCGCGAGCGCCGCGGCGAGCGTCGCCCCGAGCACGACCAAGGGTACGGCGAGACCGGCCGTGCGCAGAACCTCGCGGACCCGCAACGCCTCGATCTCCCCCCCCCGCTCGGCGAAGATCCGGGCTTGACTCACGCTCACGGCGACACCTCAGGGGCCGGAGACGTCGCGGCGACCGAGACCGAGACCGGGACCGGCGCATCCGGACCCTCGCGCTGCTGCAGATCCCACATGGCGGCATAGTGCCCGCCGGCCTCCAGGAGCGCGCGATGGGTGCCCTGCTCCCGGATGCGGCCCTGCTCCAACACGAGGATCAGGTCCGCGTCCACCACCGTGGAGAGACGATGCGCAATTACCAGCGTGGTATGGTTCTCCGCGACCTCCGCGAGCGTCTGCTGAATTGCCTGCTCGGTATGGCTGTCGAGCGAGGAGGTCGCCTCGTCGAAGACCAGGATCCGCGGTTGCTTCAAGATCGCCCGCGCGATCGCCACACGCTGCTTCTCCCCGCCCGAGAGTTTCAGACCGCGCTCGCCGACCATGGTGTCCCAACCGTCGGGCAGGCTCTCGATAAAGGTTCGAATGTGGGCCATCTCGGCGCAGCGCTCGACCTCGGCGCGGGTCGCCTCGGGCCTTCCGTAGGCCAGGTTGTAGTAGATGGTGTCGTTGAACAAGACGGTATCCTGAGGAACGATGCCGATGGCCGCGCGCAGGCTCTCCTGGGTGACCTCGCGCAGATCCTGCCCGTCGATCAGGATCCGCCCGGCGGTCACGTCGTAGAAGCGAAACAGCAGACGCGCCAGGGTCGACTTGCCGGCGCCGCTGTGACCGACGACGGCAAGGGTCTGGCCGGGTGCGATCCGAAAATCGACGTCCTGCAGGATCGCGCGTTCGTGCTGGTAGTGAAAGTCGACGTGCTCGAAGCGAATGTCGCCGTCGCGCAGGCGCAGCGCCTTGGTGTCCGGGGCATCCTGGATCTCGGGGCGACGCTCGAGCAGCTTGAACACCAGATCCATGTCCGCGAGCGCATACTTGATCTGCCGATAGACAATCCCAAGGAAACCCAACGGGATGAACAGCTGAAGCATGAGCGCATTGACCAGGACCAGGTCGCCGACACTCATCTCGCCCTCCACAACGCCGTTGGCGGCGAAGGCCATGATCAGGGTGACGCCGATCGCGATGATCGCACCCTGACCGAAATTCAGCAGCGACATGGAGGTCTGACTCTTGACCGCCATCTCCTCCCACTCCGCGAGGGTGCCGTCGTAGCGGTCGAGCTCCATGCGCTCGTTGCCGAAATATTTGACCGTCTCGTAGTTGATGAGGCTGTCGAAGGCCTGATTGTTGGCCTCCGAGTCCAAGCGGTTCATCCGATGCCGGTAGTCCATGCGCCATTCGGTAATGGCGAAGGTGAAGGTGAAATAGACCGCGACGGTCCCGAAGACAACCAAGGCGAAGGCCGGGCTGTACTGCTTCAAGAGGATCACCGCCACCAGCGTGAACTCCACCAGCACAGGCAGGACGCTGAAAGCGACATAGTTCAGAATGGTGGAGACCGATCGGGTGCCGCGCTCGAGATCACGGCTGATGGCGCCGCTCTGACGCCCAAGGTGATAGCGCAGCGAGAGCCGATGCAGGTGATCGAGCACCTTGGTCGAGAGCCGGCGCATGGCGCGATAACGCACCCGGGCGAAGACCACGTCGCGTAGCTCGTTGAAGAGCGAGGAGCTGAGCTTGAGCGCCCCGTAGACGACCAAGAGCGAGATCGGCAACACCAGCACCTGGTGCGGCGTGGCCTCGAAGGCATCCACGATGTCGCGCAGCACCAAGGGGACGCCGACATTGGCGACTTTAGCCGCGATCAGACAGACCAGCGCCAGCATGGCACGCCCGCGGAACTCCCACAGATAGGGCAGCATTCCGCGCAGATTGTGCCAATCTCGACGGTCGGAGTGGATGCGCTCGGTGGCGGCGATTCGGTTCATGCAAGCCTTTTAAACCGCGCCAAGCGCGGCATGTGATGTTTTTGGATGGGATCGGCCCCGGCAGACTCGACGATTGTTGGAGCTGTCGCGGTTTAAGTTTTTAAAACACTAAAATTTGAAAGGTATCGCCCGGTCGTTATCTGGTTGGCTCACCGGGCCTTGCTCGTAACTCCGGCCATCGTGGCACGTGGCGCAGAGCGCCACGGGGCATGCGTGACACCGCGGAGCGGATGTCACGAGCGACTGATGTTTTGGGTGGCCGGCCATACGCGCGAGGCCGCTCGCCGCGACGAGCCGCCCGACCAAACCCCTACAGATGAGGACGCATCATGGCAGATCCCACGATGGACAGCACGGGTTGCAGCATGCACGAGCCCTACGCCTTGCAGGTGCTCGGCGACCAGATGGAGCCCGAGTTCCCCGATCGCTGTGTCGTGATCGTCGAGCCGACGGACAACCGTAAAAACAACAGCTTCGTGTTCGCGGAGGTCGAGGGCGTGCGCTGGTTTCGCCAGTATGTCCGCGAGGACAACGGCACCGAGCGGCTCGTCGCCATCAACCGCATCTATCCCGACATCGCGCTTAACGGCCTGGACTGGCACGTCCTGGGGGTCATCATCCAACGCAACATTCGGCGTAAGATCAAACACTACGACTACTCGCACGAACCAGAGACCTCGCCGACGGTGGCGATCAAGGATCTGACCGGCCGGTGATGACCGGCAACGCCGTAGCCGAGCCGATCCGAGCCCGCGGCGCGCCCGGCCGCTCCGAGACCGCGCGCACCCACCGAGCGAGTCCGCGAAAACCGCCCCTGCTCGCCTCGGCGCCGGTCTCAATCCTGGCCGCGACCCTGATCGCCTGCTCCCCCGGGGGCGAGCCGCCGGCGAGCGCGAGCCGCGAGCGCGTTGCCGCCGATCACCTGGTGGCCACGGTCGTCGTGGAGCACGCCGCGACGACCAGCAGCCACGAGCGCCCGGGCTCACTGCGTCATCGCCGCCAGGTGCGTCTCTTCAGTCAGGAGGAAGGCCGGATCACCTTGCTGGACGTCTTCGAGGGCGACATGGTTCGAGAAGGCGAGGTCCTGGTCGCCCTGGAAGACGACCTCCTGCAGGCCGAGCTCGACAAGACGCGCGCGACGCTGGCGCAGGCCGAGCTCGACGTGAGGAGACTCGAAGACCTCGTCAGCAAACGCGCCGCCTCGGACGCCGAGCTCTCGCAGGCCCGCACCGCCGTCGCCGTCGCACGGGGCGACGTTCGTCTCCTGGAGACTCGGTTGGCCTTCACCCGGATTCCGGCCCCCTTCGACGGCGTCGTGACCGAGCGATGGGTCGAGCCGGGTGATTTCGTCTCGAAGAATACCCACCTCCTGACAGTTGTCGATCCGGCGTCCTTGATCGCGGAGGTCTATGCCTCCGAGCTTATCCTGCCGCGGATGAAGGTCGGCGACCCGGCGCAGCTGCGCATCGATGCGCTCGGCGCGGCCGCGTTCCCGGCCCGGATCCTGCGTATTCATCCGAGTCTCGAGCAGACCAGCCGGCAGGGGATCGTGGAGCTGACGCTCGAGGATCCGCCTGCGGGCGTGAAGGCCGGACAGTTCGTGCGCGTCACGCTCGAGACCGCCGCGGTGGAGCGTCTGCTGATCCCCTTTCGTGCGCTGCGACGCGATCGCGACGGCGAGTTTGTCTGGCTGCTCACGGAACAAGGCCAAGCGTCCCGTCGAAAGGTCAGGAGCGGCCTGCAGATCGCCGACCGGATCGAGATCCTCAAGGGTCTCGCGCCGGGCGATCGGATCATCACACGCGGGTTTCTCGGTCTCAGCGAGGGTAAAACAGTCAAGGTGGTGCCGGAATGAATCTCGAACACCTCTATTCGGCCGTCGAGCTGGTGCGTAGCGGCTGCTATCGCGACAACCCGCGCGAGGCCACGCGTCTGCGCACCTACCCGGTCATGCTCGCGAGCGCCGCCGCGCCGGCGACAAGCCCGATCGAGGCGTTTCTGCGGGCGGCCTGTCTCGCCTACGCCTGGATGCCCGAGCGGGTACGCATCGATCAGGGCCGGCTAGCCCCCGCGGTCGCTGCCTTCGAGGCCGCACGCAGCGCCTCCGAAATTGGTTCCGACGTCGGTCCGCATGCCGAGCGCGAAGCCCTGCGAGAGCGCGGCATCGACGCCATCGCCGCCAGCCTCAGCTCGGTCGTCGGGGCCTCGATGGTGCTTCACCTCGCCGCACCCGGCGTCTTCCCGATCTGGGACGAGCGCATCGAGCGCTTTCGCCTGGACGAAGAGCCCTCGCCGTACCACATGGGTCAGGCCCGTCACTATCTGGCCTTTATGGACGAGATTCGCGACCTCACTGCGCACCCGCTCTTTCTCACCTTTCACAACGACTTTTGCACCGCCTACCAGGCGCGCCTGCAACGCTTGCGGATCTCGCCCTATCCGCTGACCGAGCCCAAGGTCGTGGAAGCGGCGATCACGGAGCTCACGGAGCTCACGGGCGAGTAAGTCGCGTGCCGGAGAAACGTTGAGCACCGAACGGCGCTTCAGGAACGTTCAGGAGATCATCGATCTGCCGCTCAAGCCCGAGGCCGGCGACAAGCCCGATCGAGGCGTTTCTGCGGGCGGCCTGTCTCGCCTACGCCTGGATGCCCGAGCGGGTACGCATCGATCAGGGCCGGCTAGCCCCCGCGGTCGCTGCCTTCGAGGCC